>NZ_JBFIII010000012.1 GCF_041601295.1 Immundisolibacter sp. | reverse complement strand
CGGTCGAGCTTGAGCAGTATCCAGTTGCCACGGCGCATGGCGCTGCTGACGGTGCCGCGTATCAGCCGGTAGCTGCCATCAGCGCGCACGCTGGTGGCCGCTTGCGGCATATAGGCGGGCAGAGCCCACACCCCGCGGTGGGCTAACCGCGCCGCGCGCTCGGCCGCCAGCAGGCAGTCGGCCTGAGCGAGGTTGGGCGGCAGGATGAAGCTGACCGCCAGGCCCTCGCGCAGCAGGGTTTCTTCCACGCTGACCCCGTCCGGGGTGTAGGTGTGAGCCAGCAGGCGACCGTAGCGGTCGTGTTGCTGCCGATCCGGCACCAGGCGCAAGGTGCCGCCCCTGGGCAGCAGGGATTGCAGGCGGTGCAGGGCGGTTGTGGCCAGCGCCTGTGGAGCGCCTTTGCGGTAGTTCATTTCCGGCGTGTCGATGCCAAGCAGGCGCAGCCGCCGGCCATCGCTCAGGCGCAGTGTGTCGCCGTCGTAATGCTTGTCTACAGTGGCTTGCTCGCCCGACACAGTGGGTTGGCAGGCGGCGTTCGCGGCAGCGGCCACAAAAGCCGCGGCCAGAAACACAAAGGGCGCCAGCAGGCGCCCTTTGGCAATGCAGCCGGCGAACCGGCGGCGCATCAAGCCATGCCGTAGCGGCGCTTGAACCGTTCGACCCGGCCACGGCGATCGCCGACTTTCTGCTTGCCGGTATAGAACGGGTGGCAGCTGGAGCATACGTCCAGGTGCAGCTCCGGCTTGGTCATCGCCGAGCGCGTGGTGAAGCTGTTGCCGCAGCTACAGGTGACGGCGATTTCCTGATACTTGGGATGGATGTCGGATTTCATGGCGCGGTCTGCGTTGAAGTGAAGATGCGGCGAGCCGCGTAGGGTAGGTTAAAGCGGCCCGCCGGACAAGTCACAGCAGGTGTTGCACGGCCTCGCGCTCCTCGCCGAGTTCCCTGGCGGTGGCATCCATGCGCGCCCGGCAGAAATCGCTGATGGCAAGACCCTGCACGATTTGGTACTGCCCGTTGCGGCAGGTGACCGGGTAGGAATAGACCAGTCCGGCCGGCACGCCGTAGCTGCCGTCGCTGGGAATGGCCATGCTGGTCCAGTCGCCCTCGGCGGTGCCCAGAGCCCAGGTACGCATGTGGTCGATGGCGGCAGAGGCGGCCGAAGCAGCGCTGGAAGCGCCACGGGCGGCAATGATGGCGGCGCCCCGCTGCTGCACGGTGGGGATGAATTCGCTCTCGATCCAGGCCTGGTCCACCAGCTCCATTGCCGGGCGGTCATTGGCCAGGGTGTGCGACAGGTCCGGGTGCTGGGTGGAGGAGTGGTTGCCCCACACGGTCAGGCGCCGAATGCCCGGCACCGGCGTACCGGTTTTGGCTGCGAGCTGGCTTATGGCGCGGTTGTGGTCCAGGCGCGTCATGGCCGTGAACTGACGCGGATCCAGGTCGGGCGCGCTGCTCAAGGCAATCAGCGCGTTGGTGTTGGCCGGGTTGCCCACCACCAGGACCTTGACCTTGCGGCTGGCATGGTCGTTCAGAGCCTTGCCCTGCACGGTGAAGATGGCGCCGTTGGCTTCCAGCAGGTCCTTGCGTTCCATGCCCGGGCCGCGCGGACGCGCGCCGACCAGGATGGCGTAATCGACATCCTTGAAGCCGACCGCCACGTCGTCACTGGCGACGATGTCCGTCAGCAGCGGAAAGGCACAGTCGCGCAGTTCCATGACCACGCCTTCCAGGGTCTTCATGGCCTGCGGGACTTCCAGCAGGTGCAGGATGACCGGCTGATCGGGGCCGAGCATGTTGCCGGCGGCGATGCGAAACAGCAGGGCGTAGCCAATCTGGCCGGCACAACCGGTGACGGCAATGCGGACGGGCGTGTTCACAGGGCAGGTCCTCGGTACGGGATGGGGGCGGCCATCAGGCCTTCATGGAAGCGAAGAACTCGCCATTGCTCTTGGTGTTTCTTAGCCGTTCCAGCAGGAATTCCATCGCTGCCACTTCGTCCATGGAGGCCAGCAAGCGACGCAGGATCCAGGTCTTTTGCACTTCGTCCGGTTTCATCAGCAGTTCTTCGCGACGGGTGCCGGAGCGGTTGATGTTGATGGCCGGGAAGATGCGCCGCTCGGCGATCTTGCGCTCGAGGTGCACTTCCATGTTGCCGGTGCCCTTGAACTCCTCGTAGATCACGTCGTCCATGCGCGAGCCGGTTTCGACCAGCGTGGTGGCGATGATGGTCAGGCTACCGCCTTCCTCGATGTTGCGGGCGGCGCCGAAGAATTTTTTCGGTTTGTCCAGCGCGTGGGCGTCGACACCACCGGTCAGCACCTTGCCCGAGGACGGGATCACGGTGTTGTAGGCGCGCGCCAGACGAGTGATGGAGTCGAGCAGGATCACTACGTCGTGTTTGTGCTCGACCAGGCGCTTGGCCTTCTCGATCACCATGTCGGCCACTTGTACGTGGCGCGAGGCGGACTCGTCGAAGGTGCTGGCAATGACCTCGCCACGCACCGTGCGCTGCATGTCGGTCACTTCCTCTGGCCGCTCGTCGATCAGCAGCACCATCAGGTGAATTTCGGGGTGATTGGCGGTCAGTGACTGGGCGATCGATTGCAGCATCATGGTTTTGCCGGCCTTGGGCGGCGACACGATCAGGCCGCGCTGGCCTTTGCCGATGGGTGCCACCAGGTCGATGATGCGCGGGGTGATGTCCTCGGTTGTGCCGTTGCCGCGCTCCAGCGTGAAGCGCTCGTTGGCGAACAGCGGCGTCAGGTTCTCGAACAGGATCTTGTTGCGCGCGGCCTCAAGCGGTTCGAAGTTCAACTCGTCGATCTTGAGCAGGGCGAAGTAGCGCTCGCCGTCCTTGGGCGGCCGGATCTTGCCGGAAATGGTGTCGCCCGTGCGCAGGCCGAAACGGCGGATCTGGCTGGGCGAGACGTAGACGTCGTCGAGGCTGGCCAGATAGGAATTCGTATTCGAGCGCAGGAAGCCGTAGCCGTCCGGCAGCATTTCCATCACGCCCGCGCCGAAGATGTCCTCACCCTTGCGGGCGTGGGCTTTGAGCAGGGCGAAGATGATTTCTTCCCGACGTTGCCGGGCGGCGCCCTCCAGGTTGGCGGCGTGGGCCATGGCTACGAGTTCGGCCACTGGCGTTGTTTTCAGGGCAGTCAGATTCATATAGGTGCTATGCGAGGATGACGGGGGCGCCGCGAAAGCGGGGAGCAGCGCGGTATAGGGAGCAGTCCGGGAGACGGACCGAGAATGGAAACCTGTTTACGAGATTGTTGTTCTATCCGCTGCTGCGGCAATCGTGGGTCGTGGTTGAACAGGAAGGAACGAAATCAGCTGACTAGAGATCGGCAACAACTGTTGGGGCTTTAGGCCGGCCCGGCATCACAGGTTGCTGTCTAGCCACGCCGCCAACTGTGACTTGGACAGGGCGCCGACCTTGGTGGCCTCGACACTGCCACCCTTGAACAGCATCAGTGTCGGAATGCCACGAATGCCGTAGCGCGGCGGCGTCTTGGGATTTTCGTCCACGTTGAGCTTGGCCACCTTGAGGCGACCGGCGTATTCCTTGCCAATCTCGTCCAGGACCGGCGCGATCATTTTGCATGGGCCACACCATTCTGCCCAGTAGTCCACCAGAACAGGTTCCGCGGCTTGCAGCACATCCAGTTCAAAGGAGTCGTCGGTGACGTGATTGACGTGTTCGCTCATAGGGTTCGGTGCGTGTCGAGTGTGAGGAGGATTGCAACAGACCTTCAAGGAGCGGCATTGCGCCGGGCCGGCCTGAAAACAGGGAGCTTTCCGGCATTCTAGTCGGTGCTTGGTCGAAGTCAATAACCGGCGCGCCGGTCGAGCAAGCGGTATTGCAGGGCTTCTGCCAGATGTGACAAGTCAAGCGGGTCACTGCCCGCCAGATCGGCGCAGGTGCGGGCAATGCGCAGCACGCGGTGAGTGGCCCGCGCGGATAGCCCCAGTTTGGCGATGGCACGCGCCAGAAATTCCTGCTGTGGCTGGGTGAGCCGGCAATGCCGGCGCAGGCCGGCCGCGTCAAGGCGCGCGTTGAGGCATCCGTTGCGCCGTAACTGGCGTTGGTGGGCGGCCATGACGCGTTCACGCACGGTCGCCGATGTTTCTGCACCGACATGTTCCTGCGCCAGGAGCAACTCGTGCGCTACTGGCGGCAGCTCGATGTGCAGATCAATGCGGTCGAGCAGTGGCCCGGACAGCCGCCCGCGATACCGACGCACCTGATCAGGCGTACATCGACAGCGACCAGACGCCTCTCCCAGGTAACCGCAGGGGCACGGATTCATGGCTGCCACCAGCTGAAAGCGGGCCGGAAAGTCGGCCTTGAGCGCCGCCCGGGCAATGCTGATCTGGCCGGACTCCAGAGGCTCGCGCAGGACTTCGAGCACTTGCCGGTGAAATTCGGGCAGCTCGTCCAGGAACAGCACGCCGTGGTGCGCCAACGAGATTTCGCCCGGCCGTGGCGTGGTGCCACCGCCCGCCAGGGCGGCTGCCGAAGCGGTATGGTGCGGTGCCCGCA
This sequence comes from Immundisolibacter sp., assembly GCF_041601295.1. Taxonomy (NCBI): domain Bacteria; kingdom Pseudomonadati; phylum Pseudomonadota; class Gammaproteobacteria; order Immundisolibacterales; family Immundisolibacteraceae; genus Immundisolibacter; species Immundisolibacter sp. The sequence goes on along the minus strand of NZ_JBFIII010000012.1, from coordinate 33,948 downwards.
CCGGACGCTGACCCCAGCGGGCCGGATCAAAGCCAGCGGCACTGATTGACTGGATGGCGGCGGTTTCCAGCGCCTCTTGCTGGGTCAGCGGCGGCAGGATGCCCGGCAGGCGCGTGGCCAGCATGGTCTTGCCGGTGCCGGGCGGGCCCAGCATGAGCAGGCTGTGGCCGCCGGCAGCGGTGATCTCGAGCGCCCGCCGCGCGGCTGCCTGGCCGCGGACGTCAGCGAGGTCCGGGACATCGGCGGCAGTTTGCGGCGGCTCGCGCTGCGCCACCGATAGGGGGGCATTCGCCGTCAGATGCGAGCACACGGCCAACAGGTCGCCGGCTCCGAAAGCGGCCAGATCCGGTGCCAAGGCCGCTTCGGCGGCGTTAGCCTGCGGCAGGATCAGCCGCGCGCCGGCGCGCTGTGCCTGCAGGGCCACCGGCAGCACGCCGCGCACCGATCGCAGTTCGCCGCCCAGGCCAAGCTCGCCAATGAACTCGTAGCCCTGCAGGCTTGTCTCGGGCAATTGACCGGACGCGGCGAGGATCGCGAGCGCAATGCCCAGATCAAAGCGCCCGCCTTCCTTGGGTAAGTCAGCCGGTGCCAGGTTGATGGTGACGCGACGGGCGGGAAACTCGAAGCCGCTGTTGAGCAGCGCGCTGCGCACCCGGTCCTTGGCTTCCCGTACCGCTGTTTCCGGCAGGCCGACGATGGACAACGCCGGCAAGCCGCCGGTCAGGTGCGCTTCGATAGTGACCAGTGGGGCATCCATGCCGAACTGGGCACGGCTGTGCAGGACGGCTAGCGACACGCGCCGCACTCAGTGGCTTAGCGTCCGCCGTCGAGGCGAGCCGCGAGTGCGTCGATCTGGGCCTGTAAACGCTCCAGGCGTTCGCGCGCATCCTCAAGCAGCGCGCGCTGCACTTCGAATTCCTCGCGGGAGGGCAACTCCAGCCGGTCGCTCAGTCGTTGCACTGTAAGGGTGCGCAGTCCATCCAGTTCGCTGGCGATGCCCTGCAGCCAATGTAGCGGCGACCGCGGCGCAGAATCGGTCATGGCCTTATCTCCCGAGCGTGGTTCGAGACTCTTGATGAAGGTTGGCCGCACCATTCTTGGGCGACCCATTCATTTATTAGCACCAGAACGGTGCATTTGCGGCCGCGAGATTCGGCATATTACGACGCGGCGAGCCGTTTTTGACTATACCGCAAAGTTTCAGAACCACTTTGGCATGCCCCGTGCTTCAGGGGGAGGTACTGGTACATGCCGGTGATGTGTGTCCGCCCCAAGGCCGTGTGCCTGCGAGGGGGTCGACGCGTTCGATGTTGCGGTGCCGGGGTCAGGCTGTCGGTCAGCTGGCTTGCGGTGTCGCTTTGCCCGAGGAGTACTGCAATGAAGATGGTCTGTGCGGTGATCAAGCCGTTCAAGCTGGACGATGTGCGTGAAGCATTGTCGGGCGTCGGGGTGCAAGGCATTACGGTGACTGAAGTGAAGGGATTCGGCCGTCAGAAAGGCCACACCGAACTCTATCGCGGAGCCGAGTATGTGGTGGATTTTCTGCCCAAGGTGAAGATCGAGGTGGCGGTGGACGGAGCTGACGTGGATCGCGTCATCGAGGCCATTACCAATTCCGCCAATACCGGAAAGATCGGTGACGGCAAGATCTTTGTTTACGACCTGGGTCAGGTAATTCGTATCCGAACCGGCGAAACCGGCGCGGACGCGTTGTGACGGCGGTGTTTGACTCGCCCGGTCCCCGGAAATTGATTCTTATGGCAAGGGAGCTATCGATGAAAACCCTACTGCGACGTGGATTATTGGCGCTGGCCACGGCCGGGCTGCTGCTGCCCGGTATGGCGCTGGCCGACGGTGAGCTCAATTCCGGCGACACCGCCTGGATGTTGACCTCGACCGCGCTGGTGTTGTTCATGACGATTCCCGGCCTGGCGCTGTTCTATGCCGGCATGGTCCGCACCAAGAATGTGCTGTCGGTGCTGATGCAATGTTTTGCCATCACCGCATTGATGACAGTGCTGTGGACGGTTTATGGCTATAGCCTGGCGTTCGACACCACCGGCATGGAGCAGGGGGTGGTGAACCTTCACAGCTTTGTCGGCGGGCTGAGCAAAGCCTTTTTGAGTGGCGTGACGGTTGACAGCCTGACCGGGACGATCCCGGAAACAGTCTTCATGACTTTTCAGATGACGTTTGCCATCATCACGCCAGCGCTGATTGTCGGCGCCTTTGCCGAGCGCATGAAATTCTCGGCCATGATGTGGTTTATGGCGCTGTGGTTCACCATCGTTTACGCGCCAACCGCGCACATGGTGTGGAGCGGTGACGGTGGCCTGATGTGGGATTGGGGCGTGCTCGATTTCGCGGGTGGCACGGTGGTCCACATCAATGCCGGTATCGCAGGTCTGGTTGCCTGTCTGGTGCTGGGTCCGCGCAAGGGCTTTCCTGCCACCGCCATGGCGCCGCATAACCTGGGCTATACGCTGATCGGTGCCTCAATGCTGTGGGTGGGCTGGTTCGGCTTTAATGCCGGTAGTGCGGTCGCGGCCAACGGCACCGCAGGCATGGCGATGGCGGTGACCCAAATCGCCACGGGTGCGGCGGCGCTGGGCTGGATGTTCATCGAGTGGCTAAGCCACGGCAAGCCAAGCGTGCTTGGCATTGCCTCGGGCGCCGTTGCCGGGCTGGTTGCAATCACGCCGGCGTCCGGTTTCGTCGGGCCGATGGGGGCCCTGGTGATAGGTGCGGTCGCCGGTGTGGTGTGCTTCCTTGCCGCCACCAGGATGAAGCGTGCCTTCGGCTATGACGACTCGCTGGATGTATTCGGCGTGCACGCTATCGGTGGCATCGTCGGCGCCCTGCTGACGGGCGTGTTCGCTGCCGCCAGCCTGGGGGGCGTACAGACCGAGTTCGACATGCCCTCCCAGCTGTGGATCCAGCTCAAGGGTGTGCTGGTGACCGTAGGTTTCAGCGGTATCGGCACCTTCGTCATTCTGAAGGCTGTCGACCTGGTGATCGGTCTGCGCGTTACGCCCGAGCAGGAAACCGAGGGCCTCGACCTCGCCCTGCACGACGAGCGCGGTTACAACCTGTAGGCTTTAGCTACCAAGCAGGGCCGGAGGGGTTTTGGACTCCTCCGGCCCTTTTTTGTCGCCGCTGCAACCCGCCAATGGGCTGAACTGGCCATGTAGAATCCAGGCCTGAAACGCTGGCGTAGCTCAGTCGGTAGAGCAGCTGATTTGTAATCAGCAGGCCGCGGGTTCGACTCCTGCCGCCAGCACCATATTTTTCAATTAGTTAACTAAAATTACGCGTCTCGTGCTTTTTATAGCTCTGAATTATGTAGGGCGTTATGTAGGCGGTGCGGTCATTCCGGAGCGCTGTTGAGCTTGGGACGGTTGGGGAAGCGGGAGGCAGGCAACCCCCCTGTCATTGATACCTTTAAAGGCAGTCTGGCTTCCAGCACACGCGCGAGCAGATTGCCCAGGCCGCCGCCCGCTATCTGTTGGTCGGGCAGGTCCGTCGGGTAGGTGCCCTCATGGGAATCCCCGAACGCACTATTTGCGAATGGCGGGGATAAGGAGTGGCGGGACCCGCCGACCGCAGCGATCCGCCACGAGAAAGCAGACGAACTCGACGCCATGCTCACCGGCTTGGTGCGCTGAGCGGTCGATGCAGCGCAGGGTCGGATTACCGGTTGCAGGTGCTGCGAGAAAAGCTGGCAGCACTGAGTGGCCGCGTCGGTCCCTGGGTCTGGGGCTAGGGGAAAAGGCAACGCGCTGAGCATCGGACGCGACCCACCTTCTCCCATTTCTTAATTTCTAAAGGCCTACCGTTCGTAAAAAGCCCCTGGCTGCCCTTCGCTTCGCTAGCCAAGCTGCTGGACCAAGGTCGAGGTCGGGTTCCCCGGCTGGGGTACGCTACTGGAACCGAGACGTCCTACCTCCGCTAGATCACACGGTACGCCCTTTTTTCATGGTATGCGCCACTGCGACGCTGTGGGCAAGGCCGAGGTGAGGGGTGGCCAAAAGGCAAGGGGTCGGCTTATCTGATTGACGATGCAATCGTGTATCCGGGCCCCTTTGCTTTTCATTTTTACGCGGCAGGTACCTAGTGCAGCGATTCGTCTTCATAGGATTCGATGCGGCGGACGCCAGCTTGATTCAGCGGTGGTCGCAAGATGGCACGTTGCCCACGTTCCGGCGACTGCTCGCCACGAGCGCGGTCGCGAAATGTCGAAGCCCCTTTGCGTTTTTTGTCGGCGCTCAATGGCCGTCCTTCTACACGGGCCTGAACCCTGCCGGGCACGGACGGTACTGTTATAGGCAGCTGGTACCCGGTCGATATTACGACGCGTCCTTCCCAGCCACCTCAATCGGCGGCACGCCCTTTTGGGATTCTCTAGGCGCTCAGGGACTGCGCTTTACAATCACGGATGTTCCTAAGACCGCCCTGTCCGACCGTTTCTCGGGCACCCACGTCGTCGACTGGGCGACTCATGATCCGGAAAGATCGGGCCTGCAGACTACGCCAGCCCCTCTCGCGAAGGAGATCTTGCTCCGGTATGGCGAGAACCAGGACGATGACTGCAACCGATTGGATCCGACCGTCGATGGTTACCGCTCGTTTCGAGACCGGTTGATCGACCGCGTTCATCGCAAGGAACGCCTGCTATCGGAGCAACTCGCTAAGAATGACTGGGATGCCTTCGTTGCGGTCTTCGCCGATACCCATTGCGCCGGGCATCAATGCTGGCACATCCACGACTCCCAGCATGACAGATTCGACCAAGCGGTCGCGGAAGCGGTCGGCAACCCACTGCGCGACGTGTATCGCGCAATCGATGCGGCCTTGGGGCGACTGCTGCCGCAGATACCCACCGATTGCCTTGCTATGGTGTTCGCGAGCCACGGGATTGGTCCCCATTGGGACGGCACCCACCTGATGGATGACGTACTCGCGCGCCTTGACGACGCTCTTCCTCATGGGCGTCGGTCCCAAGCCACACCAGCAGAAGCCGCGCTGCGTCTCTGGGGACAAAATATCCGGCCTTACCGTCTACGGAAGTACTTGCCCAAGCCGCTGTCGCACCGTGTTTTCCGCAAAGCGTTTTGGGTCCCCAACAACGAGGCCTATCTGGGTATCCGGATCAATCTCGAGGGGCGTGAGCCGTTGGGGCGAATCCGCCCTGGTTCCGAGTTCGACTCGTACTGCTCGGCGTTGATGCAAGCTCTTGGCCAGCTACGTGTCGGTCCGAGCGGACCGCTGGCATTTGATGAGATCGCGCTTACGCGCGACCACCTACGGGGCGCACGTCTGGACACCCTTCCGGACATTGTTGCCCGCTGGACACGTCTACAGCCATTCACCGTACTGTCGTCGCCGATGATCGGCGACGTCAGGGGACGCTACGAGGGCCCACGTTCCGGTGATCACCTCCCGGATGGCCTTTTGCTCGTGAGCGGAGGAAATATCTGTCCGGGTGAGCGCCCGTCCTGTGTGGTCGAAGACCTCGCCCCCACCTTTGGCGCCTTGCTGGGCGGCGACGTAGGGCCCGTCGATGGCGTGGCCCTGGATTGGCTCTTGTGCCCGCCTTCTCCCTAAAAGCCGAGGCGTTCTGAGCCATGCCTTCGTCGGCTCGTCCATCCGGTCACGGCACGGGTACTCGATGCTGACTTTGCTCTTTGCTACACACAACGGGGCTCACACTCTGCCTCGGATGCTCGATGCGCTAACGCGTCTGAAGGAGCCCACAGGCGGATGGCACGTCGTCGTGATCGACAACGGCAGCACCGACGCCACGTCCGACATTCTGGCGGCCTTTCAGGGACGACTGCCGATGGAGCTTTTGCAGGAACCCCGGCGCGGCCAGAATTTCGCCAGGAACACGGGCCTCGACGCTCGTCGAGGCGACCTGATGGTGTTCACGGACGATGACGTAATCCCCGATTCTGGATGGCTGCAGTGTCTTAGGACAGCCGCCGATCGTAATCCGGAGTTCGACGTTTTCGGTGGCGCGATCCTGCCCCTGTGGGAAGCCCAGCCCCCGGCTTGGGTCAACGATGCGGTACCCCACGGGGATGTTGATCCCAAGCAGGTTGCTTTCGCGCTAACGCCATCGGATCGCGATACCGGGCCCATGCCACCGTACCGTGCTTGGGGGCCGAACTATGCCGTCCGATCGCGGTACTTCGATCAGGGGCATCGATTTCGGACGGATCTCGGCCCCCGAAAAGGTCCCTATCCGATGGGAGGAGAGACAGAGTTTCTGTCGCGGATCGGCAAGCAAGGGGCCCGCGGGTACTTCGTGAAAGATGCGATGGTTCAGCACATCATTCGACCGTGGCAATTGGAGCCACGCTGGATTCGATGTCGAGCGAGCAATTTTGGGCGAAGTCGATATCTCCTTGCCCAGCGGAACACGCGTGAGGAATTGTCGTCGCGCCTGTGCGGCGTACCACGATGGCTGCTCAGACGGCAGGTCGAGTCGGTATTAAGGCTTGCGCTTGCGATAATCAGGCGGGATCGCCGGGGGGTCGACGCGCTCACATGGGAGATCTGGGAGCGCTACGGGAGTATGGCGGAGCAACGGCGTCACGAGCATTCGCAGCGGAGGCCCTTAAAAAGCTGAAATCGCCGGGTTTCAGGTCGTGCCGTCTTGGCGATGCACTGTCCCCCCGTTTCTTGAAAAACGCAGTCGGCGGAATAGGCAGGCCTAGCTCTATCGTAATCGGCGACTATCGGGACCTGCTTCGTTAATCAGCGCCAGCGTGGATAAAATGGCGCAACCAGGGCCGGTTATTTTTTCGCCGGCTCGCTGCCCCCTAGGTGTCTGTGATGTCCAGTCAAATGCCCGAATTCAAGATGGAAGCGAATGACCTGTACGTGGAGGAAACGATCACCGATCGGCGTGTTGGCACCATTCGTCGCCTGCAGCCGGTCACGATCGAAGGCCAGCCTGACCCGGCGCGACCGATCCTGTTTGTCGGACAGACGCAGATCGTGACGCCAATGGGCGCGCTGCCACTGACCTTCGAGATTGCCGCCGCCGATTTGCGTGAAGCGCTTGAAAAATTCCCGGCCGAAGCCCAAAAGGCGCTCGAGGAAACCGCCCGTGAGTTGCAGGAGATGCGTCGCGAGCAGGCCTCGTCGATTGTTGTGCCGGAGCCCGGCGGCATGGGCGGTTTGGGTGCGCCCGCCGGGCGAATTCAGCTGCGTTAGGGTAACCGTGGCCCCGGGTGAGAGGGTGGGGCGCCAGTTCGGGCTCGTCATCCTGTCAAAGCCGGGGATAAAGCATTAAAGTTGTGGCCAGCCGGCTGGTCGTGACACTGCCGACGAGGCCTGCGTTTCGGTTTTAAACAGGACGCGACGGCTGGCTGTCCTGGCATTTTCCTTGGCACATCTTTCAGAAGAGGATTTTCCTATGGCCATGACCGGTATTTTGCGCCCGGGTCACGTGCAGTTGCGCGTGCTGGAACTCGGCCCGGCACTGCATCACTACAAGGAAATGGTGGGCCTGATCGAGACCGCTCGCGACGATGAGGGCCGGGTTTACCTCAAGGCCTGGGACGAGCAGGACCTGTTCAGCATCGTCCTGCGCGAGGCCGAAAGTCCCGGCCTGGACTTCTACGGCTTCAAGGTGCTCGACAAAAAGGCCCTGGAGCATTACGCCAAGCGCCTGACCGACTACGGCGTCGCCATTGAGCGCATTCCGGCGGGTGATCTGAAAGGCACCGGAGAGCGCATACGCTTCGAAACGCCGTCTGGGCATCCGTTGGAGCTGTACGCTGAAAAGCAGCATTTCGGCAACGGCCTGCCGGAGGTCAACCCGGACGTGTGGCCGGATGGCCTCAAGGGCATGAAGCCCAGCCGCTTCGACCATGTCCTGTTGAACGGCGACAGTATCCCCGAGACCGCCAAGCTGTTCCAGGAAGCGCTGGACTTTGATTTGTCGGAACGGATCATTAACGACAAGGGCGAGATGGTTGGCGCTTTCCTGGCGTGCTCCACCAAGGCGCACGACGTTGCCTTTATCCACGAAGAATCCAAAGGTCGCCTGCACCACGTCAGCTTTCACCTGGAATCCTGGGACGAAATCCGCCACGCGGCGGACATCATGTCCAAGAACTACATCCCGGTGGAGTACGGTCCGGGGCGCCATGGCCTGACGCGCGGCCTGACCATTTATTTCTTTGACCCGTCCGGCAACCGCAACGAGACCTTCCACGGTGGCTACATCCGCTACCCGGATCATCCGTTGTTGACCTGGACCCACGAGGAAGTGCCCAAGGGGATCTTCTACTACGGCCACAAAATCGTCGAAAGCTTCGTTTCCGCCAACACCTGAGACGACCTAATGAACAAGACCGTGCAACAGACAACCTTGCACTGGGAGGCGGCGCTGGCGATTGCCCAGGCCGCTCTTGGCAAAGGGCAGGAGTTGGGTATTCGGGTGGCGGTAGCAGTGATGGACCGCGGGGGTAATCTGCTGGCCTTTGCGCGCGACCCCGGCGCCCCGTTTCATTCCAGCCAGATCGCCCAGGACAAGGCCACTACCTCGGCCGGTTTCGGCCTGCCGACCAAACAGTGGTGGCCAGTGCTGGAAGGTATGAACTCGCCAGGTCTTCTGGCCGGTATAGCGGCCGTGCCGCGGATGGTGGTTTTCGGCGGTGGCGTGCCGGTTTACCTCGGGTCGGACTGCATCGCCGGGGTGGGTGTGTCCGGTGGCAGTGAGGAAGAAGACGAAATCTGCGCCCGTGCCGGGCTTGCCGCAGCCGGTCTGGTTGCCGAGCCAGGCTGAAGGGGCGATTTTTGCACCAAGCCGGTCAAGGCCACCGGGCACTGAGCGGTCTTCAAGAGCGGGTGGTAACGCCCGTCGTGAAACAAAAAGGGGCGGGTACGCCCCTTTTTGTCCTGCGATTGTTTGGCGCCCTCGGGCGCACAGGAAGTAAACGGCATGAAGGAAATCAAACACTTTATTAACGGCGAGTTCGTCGGTTCGGCCAGCGGGCGGACTTTCGACGACATCAACCCGGCCACCGGGCAGGTCATTGCCAAGGTCCACGAGGGCGGCAAGGCCGAGGTCGACCTGGCGGTCGCCGCGGCCCGGGCCGCGCTCAAGGGGCCGTGGGGCAAGATGCCCATGGCCGAGCGCATGGACCTGCTGATGAAACTGGCGCACGGCATCCAGGCGCGCGCCGCCGAGTTCGCGGCGGCCGAGGTGGCCGACAACGGCATGCCGATCACGCTGGCCAGCCACGTCAACATCCCGCGCGGCAGCGCCAACTTCATCCAGTTCGCCGAGCACTTCAAGTACGTCGCCACCGAGTGCTGGGAAATGGAAGGGGCACTCAACTACGCGCTGCGCCGGCCGCTGGGCGTGGTCGGCATCATCTCGCCGTGGAATTTTCCGCTGCTGCTGACCACCTGGAAGGTCGCCCCGGCCCTGGCTTCGGGTAATACCGTCATCATCAAGCCGTCGGAAGAAACGCCGGCGACCACGGCCCTGCTGGCGGACGTCGCCAGGGAGATCCTGCCACCGGGCGTGCTGAACGTGGTCAATGGCTTCGGCGGCGATTCGGCCGGCTCGGCGCTGACCGAACACCCGGACGTGGACGGCATTACCTTCACCGGCGAGACCACCACCGGCCAGATCATCATGCGCGCGGCGGCCGGCAGCCTGAAGAAGCTGTCGTTCGAACTGGGCGGCAAGAACCCGAACATCATCTTTGCCGACGCTGATCTGGACGCCTGCATCGAAACCACCATGCGCTCGTCCTTCGCCAACCAGGGCGAGGTGTGCCTGTGTGGTTCGCGCATCTATGTCGAGCGCCCGCTGTACCAGGCCTTCCTGGACAAGCTGGTTGAGCGCATCAAAAGCACGGTAAAAGTGGGCGATCCGACCGATCCGTCCACCACGCTGGGCGCGCTGATCTCGCGCGAGCACCTGGCCCGCGTGCAGACGTTTCTGGACTCGGCCAAGGCCGATGGCGCCACCTTCCTGACCGGCGGTAAGCGCCCGGACGGCCTGCCGGCGCATCTGGCCGAAGGCGCCTTCCTGGCACCGACCGTGATCACCGGCCTTGGCCGCGACTGCAAGGCGCAGCGCCAGGAAATTTTCGGCCCGGTGGTCACGGTGACGCCGTTCGACACCGAGGACGAGGTTCTGGAACTGGCCAACGACACCAATTACGGCCTGTCGGCAACCGTCTGGAGCACCGATCTGGCCCGCGCGCACCGCGTGGCGGCGCAGCTGGAAGCCGGCATCGTGTGGGTCAACACCTGGTTCCTGCGCGATCTGCGCTCGGCCTTCGGTGGCATGAAGTACTCCGGCATCGGCCGCGAGGGCGGTGTGCACTCGCTGGAGTTCTATACGGAACTGAAGAACATCTGCATCAAGCTGTAGGGAACGCCTCATGGACAAAGCCAAGATCGACCACTACAGCGAGGAGCTGTACCAGGCCCTGCGCGGCGCGCAGCCGGTGGACCCGCTGACCAGCCGCGAGGCGGACATCACCATCGAGGACGCCTACCAGATTCAGCTGGGCATCATCCAGCGGCGCATGCAGCGCGACGGCGAGACCATCATTGGCAAGAAAATCGGCGCCACCAGCAAGGCCGTGCAGACCATGTTGGGGGTGGACCAGCCGGATTTCGGCCACCTGATGTCGAGCATGGCCTACAACGACGGCGACGTGGTGCCGATTGAAGGCCTGCTGATGCAGACCCGCATGGAAGGCGAAATCGCCTTCATCTTGAAGCGCGACCTGATCGGCCCGGGCATCACTAACGCCGCCGTGCTGGCCGCCACCGAGTGCGTGATGCCCTGCTTTGAGATATGTGACTCGCGCATCCGCGACTGGAAGATCAAGATTCAGGACACCGTCGCCGACAATGCCTCGGCCGGGCTGTTTTTGCTCGGCGATCAGGCCGTCGATCCGCGCAAAGTGGATCTGAAAACCTGCGGCATGATCCTTGAAAAGAACGGCGAGATCGTCGGCCTGGGCGCCGGTGCCGCCACGCTGGGCCATCCGCTGAATGCGGTCGCCTGGCTGGCCAACACGCTGGGTCGGCGCGGCATTCCACTGAAGGCTGGCGAGGTCATCCTGTCCGGTTCCCTGGCCACCATGGTCAGCGCCAAGGCCGGCGACCACATGCGCGTGAGCATCGGTGGCATGGGTTCGGCGTCGGTCACCTTCGCTTAAATCGGCGCCGCCGTAACGCTATGCCTGCTCGTACTCCTTCAGGCAGGCGACGGGAGGCACTCGCTCATTACCGCTCCATGCGACTGATTCGCAGCACCGAACAACGTCTATCGGAGCTGTTCGCGGCCGGCGAGGTGCCGGGCTTCATCCACCTGAGCATCGGCCAGGAAGCGGTCGCGACCGGTGTGATGGCCGCGTTAACGGCCGCCGACACCATCGCCTCCAACCACCGCGGGCACGGCCACTGCCTGGCGCGCGGCGTGGACCTTGCGGGCCTGTTCGCCGAGATCATGGGCAAGGACAGTGGCCTGTGCCGCGGCCGGGGCGGCTCCATGCACGTCGCTGACGTGCAGGTCGGCATGCTGGGTGCCAACGGTATCGTCGGTGCCGGCATTCCGCTGGCCACCGGTAGCGCGCTGGCCCATCAGGTACGTGATACTGGCGGCGTGGCGGTGGCCTTTTTCGGCGACGGAGCGTTGGCCGAGGGCGTGTTGCACGAGTCGATGAACCTGGCTGCACTGTGGAAGCTACCGTTGTTGCTGGTGTGCGAGAACAACGGCTGGTCCGAGTTTTCGCCAGCCGAGCGGCAGTTCAGGGCCAAACCTTTAGAACTGGCAGCCGCCTTCGGCATTCCCGCAGAGCAGGTGAACGGCAATGACGTGTTTGCGGTGGCCGAGGCAGCCACGCGTTTGCGTGTTCAGGCGGTAGGAGAGGGTCCCTGCTTGCTCGAATGCATTACCGAGCGGGTCCGCGGCCACTACGAGGGTGACTCGCAACGCTACCGCGCGGATCAGCCGGGCCGCGATCTTGTGGACCCGCTGATGGAGTGCCGCGAGCGTCTGCGCCGGCTGCGCGTCAGTGCTGCCCAGATTGACGCCACCGACGCCGAAGTAGAGCAGCTCGTCGAGGCTGCCGTGGCACAGGCCCGCGCCAGCCCGCCCGCCCGCTTCGCCGACGCCGCGGCGGACGTCTACACCAAGCTCCCGACAATGAGCACCTGACATGTCCGAAGTCCGCTACGGCAAGGCCATCAATCGTGCCCTGCACGACGCCATGACAGCCGACCCAGCCGTGGTGGTGTTCGGCGAGGACGTCGCCGGTGCGGGCGGAAGTTTCGGTGTCACGCGCGGCCTGCTGGACACGTTCGGTCCGCTGCGCGTGCGCGACACGCCGATCAGCGAGGCGACCTTGCTGTCAGCGGCGGTCGGCGCGGCGATGAGTGGTCTGAAGCCCGTGGTCGAGATCATGTTCATGGACTTCATCACGCTGGGCATGGATGCGCTGGTCAACCAGGCCGCCAAGGCGCGCTTCATGTTCGGCGGTCAGACCAGCGTGCCGCTGGTGCTGCGCACGCCGCACGGTGGCGGCCTTGCCGCTGGTCCCCAGCATTCGCAGTGCCTGGAAGCCTGGCTGGCGCATGTGCCCGGCCTGAAAGTGGTCTGCCCGGCCACCGTCGCCGATGCCTACGGCCTGCTGCGCAGCGCCATCCTCGATCCGGACCCGGTGATCTTCATTGAGCACAAGGCGCTGTACGCCCGCAGTGGCGAGCTGCCCGACGCACCCGAGGCGATACCGATCGGCCGCGCCGCACTGGCGCGACCCGGCCGCGACGTGACGGTGGTCACTTTCGGTGCCTCGCTGTACGAGGCGCTGGCGGCAGCCGACCAGCTTGCAGAGCGCGAAGTGGAGGTGGAAGTGATCGACCTGCGCAGCCTGCAGCCCTGGGATGAGGCGGCGGTGCTGTCCTCGCTCGCTCGCACTCACCGGCTGGTGGTATTCCACGAGGCCGTCACCGCCTACGGACCGGGCGCCGAAATCGCCGCGCGGCTGGGCGAAATCGGCTTTGACGAACTGGATGCGCCGATCCTGCGCGTCGGTGCGCCGTTCATGCCGGTGCCGTTCGCGCCGTCGCTGGAGGCCGCCTACCGGCCGGCCGCGGACGATCTGATCGCCGCCGTCGAGCGTGTGCTCGCCTGACAACCACCCGAGGTATCGCCGTGTCCGACGCTCCTGTCCTGACTGAACGCCAAGGCGCCGTAGCGCTGCTGACCATCAATCGGCCGCGTACGCTGAACGCGCTCGACGTGCCGACGCTGGAGTGTTTCGAGCACGTTTTCGCAGCGCTTGAGGCCGACCCGGCGGTGCACGTGATCGTCATCACCGGCGCCGGTGAGCGCGCCTTCGTGGCCGGCGGCGACATCGCGGATCTGGATTCCCGCCAGGGCCTGGCCCACTACCAGCAGTTCGCGGAGGTCATCCACCGCGTATTCCGGCGCGTGGAGACCTGCGACAAGCCAACCATCGCTGCCGTCAACGGTTTCGCGCTCGGTGGCGGCACCGAACTGCTGCTGTGCACGGACATCCGTCTGCTGGCCGACAGCGCGCAGCTCGCACTGCCGGAGATCAACCTTGGCCTGTTTCCTGGTGCCGGCGGCAGCCAGCGCCTGTTGCGGCAGATTCCGGCCTGCCGGGCGCGCGAGCTGATGTTCACCGGTGACCGCATCGGCGCCGCGGAAGCGGTCGCGCTCGGTCTGGCCAACCGCGTGGTGCCCGCCGCGCAGTTGCTCGCCGACGCTCTGGCCTTGGCGGCACGCATCGCCGAAAAATCGCCGCTCACGCTGAAGCTCCTCAAGCGCAGCCTGCTGCACGGCGCCGACATGCCGCTACCGACGGCGCTGGCCCACGAGCAGGCCATGATCAGCCTGGTGCTGGACAGCGACGACGCGCACGAGGGCTGTAAAGCGTTTCTGGAAAAGCGTCCGGCGCAGTTTCGCGGCGAGTGAAGCGCCCCATGCAGCAAGTGCTGATCATGCCAAAGCTCGGGCTGACCATGACCGAGGGTCTGGTGGCCGAGTGGCGCCATCGGCCCGGTGAGGCGTTTGCTGCCGGTGACGTGCTGGCGGTGGTCGAGACCGAGAAGATCGCCACCGAGGTCGAGGCGCCGGCCGCCGGGCGATTGCAGACCATCCTTGTGGCGCAGGGCCAGACCGTGCCGGTCGGCACGCCGCTGGCGAACTGGGTGGCAGAGGCGGGCGCGGGGTCTGCTGACGGGACTATTCCCGCGCCGCAGGCCGCATCCGTCGTCTTGGCGAACGACGTGTCTGCGGTGGCCACATTAGCGGCCCCAATGGCAACCGCTGGGTTGCCGTCTGCACAACAGCCATCCGCAACGCCCGGCCAACGCATCATCGCCACGCCGTATGCGCGCCGCCTGGCCGGCGAGCGGGGCGTGGTGCTCGAAACGCTTGCCGGCAGCGGACCTGGCGGACGTATCCGGGCGGCGGATGTGCCGCTGTCGGCCGCGGCGCAGGCCCACGCGCCGGCACTGGCCAGGCCCGACGCGACTACAACAACCCTGGCCACCGGGGAACACTTCCTGCTCGCCGAAATCGACGCCGCGGCACTGCTCGACTGGCGCGCGCGCTTGCCTGCCGCTTCGCAGACGGGACTGGGCGGTTTGGTGTTCTACGCCGCCGCGCGCGTGCTGGCCGGGTTCGACGCCAGTGCAGCCTGTGGCATGGCTGACGGCGCGAGCGTGCCTGCGTCGGTTGCCACGCAGGGCCTCAGTGCTCTGCTCGCTGCGCTGCGCTTGCCTGCGGCACCGGCCACAACGCCCGGCCACGGCCTGGTGTTCACCAACGCCGGTCGCGGCGGTATCCGGCTGTTCGCGCCGGCCCGGCCGGTCGGCTGCAGCGCGCTGCTGGGGCTGGGCAGCCTGTGCGATGGCCGGTTCGGCCTGGCGCTGCGCGCCGACCCGGGGCACTGGCCGGCAGCCAATGCGGCCGCGTATCTCGAACGGCTGCGTACGGGTCTTGAAGACCCGCGGACCTTGCTGCTTTGATAGCGTTCCGGCGCGGCCGTGACCGCGTCCCACCCTGACCTGGAAACGACTGCCGTGAACTTCGAACTCAGCGAAGAGCAGCGCCTGATCTGTGACACGGCCGACCGCATCGGCGCCGATTTCGGGCCCGATTACTGGCTGGCAAAAGACCGCACCAAGGCCTTCCCGCAGGAGCTGTGGCAGGCCATCTGCGACGCCGGCCTGTGTGGCGTGGCGCTGCCCGCGGCGCACGGCGGTACCGGGCTTGGCATGCAGGAAATGGCGCTCATCGTCGAGCACCTGGCCGCTGCCGGCGGTGGTGCCACGCTTGGCCAGCTGTTCATGATCAATCCCATTTTCGGCGGCGTGTCGCTGTCGCGCTACGGCAGTCCCGAGCAGCAGGCTGCGCTGCCGGGCCTGGTGGCCGGAAAGATGAATTTCTGCATGGCGCTGACCGAGCCAGACGCAGGCTCGAACACGCTTGAGCTGCGCAGTTTCGCCCGCGCCGACGGCGACGGCTGGCGCCTGAACGGCCAGAAGATCTGGATCACCGGCGTCAAGGAAGGCCACAAGATGCTGGTGGTGGCGCGCACCCGGCGGGTCGAGGATGTCGCCCGGCGCACCGAGGGCCTGTCGATGTTCATGATCGACATCGACCGCGCCGGCCTGAGCTACTCGTTGATCGAGAAGCTCGGCACCAATACGCTGTCCTCGTGCAGCGTGTTCTTCGACGAGGTGCGCATCGAGCCGGGCGAACTGGTCGGCACGCTGCATGGCGGCTGGTTCGAGCTGCTGGAAGTGCTCAACACCGAGCGCATCGTCACTACCGCCGCTCTGGTCGGCGCCGGTCACATGGCCATCCGCCAGGCGGTCGACTACGCCAAGCTGCGCAAGGTGTTCCGCGGCACGCCGATCGGCACCTACCAGGGCGTGCAGTTCCCGCTGGCGCAGGCGCACGCGCAGCTCGAATGCGCACGGCTGATGAATCTGAAGGCCGCCTGGCTGTGCGATCAGGGCCAGCCTTATGGCTCGGAAGCCAACACCGCCAAGCTGATCGCCGCGCAGGCCGCCATGCAGGCCATCGAGCACGCCATGCAGACCCTGGGCGGCATGGGCTACGCGCGCGAGTCGCACCTGGAGCGGCTGTGGCGCGACGCGCGCCTGTTCCGCTTCGCTCCGGTAGCCGAGGAGATGGTGCTGAACTACATCGCGACGCACGACCTGGGGCTGCCGCGGGGCTATTGAGAGGGTAGGTCATGGTCAACCTGAGCGCCTTCATCGACCATCACGCGCGCGTCAGTCCGGCCCGTGAGGCGGTGCTCTACGACGGTGCGCGCATCACGTATGCCGACCTTGCCGCACGCTTGCGGGCATTGGCGGGGCTGTTCGTTGCCCGCGGCGTGTGTGCGGGCGACGTGGTAGCGGTGTTGATGAAAAACAGTGCCGCCTACCTGGACATTGCCTTTGCCGTCTCGTACCTGGGCGCGGTGCTGCTGCCGATCAACTTTCGCCTGTCACAGGCCGAGGTGGCCTACATCATCACCGACGCCGGCGCAAAACTGCTGTGTGTGGATCAGGAGCTTATCGGCAGTGTTGGCGGCACGGACGCGGTCATCGTGTTCGACACCCGTGCCCAGCGCGATCCGCGCGTCTTGGTGGGCACCCAGATTCCGCCGCCGTGCACCGTGCGCGCACCGCAGGACCTGATGCGCCTGATGTACACCTCGGGCACCACCGCGCACCCAAAGGGTGTGCAGCACACGTATTCCAATTTCTACTGGAAGAACATGGACCACGTGTTGGCGCTTGGCGTGTCGCGCGACAGCCGCGCCAACGTGGTCGGGCCGCTTTACCACGTGGGCGGTATGGACCTGCCAGGCATCAATGTGCTGTGGCAAGGCGGCCTGCTGTGCGTACACCGTGAGTTCGACCCGGAGGCGACGCTCGCCGCCATCGCCGCCGAGCAGCTGAACTGCACCTGGATGGCGCCGGTGATGACCGGCCGTGTGCTGGCCCTGCCACAACGCGAGCGTTATGACATATCGAGTCTGCGCTGGTGCGTCGGTGGGGGTGAGAAGACACCCGAGTCCCGCATCCGCGCCTTCGCCGATTACTTCACCGGCGCGCGCTATGTGGATGGCTACGGCCTGACCGAAACCTGTGGTGGCGATACCATCATGGAGGCGGGCTACGAGCTGGCCAAGATCGGTTCCACCGGTCGGGCCATGGCACATGTGCAGCTGCATATCCGCGACGAATCCGGGCAGGATCTGCCACCAGGCGCGGACGGCGAGGTGTGCCTGCGCGGGCCCAAGGTCATGTCCGGTTACTGGAACGCGCCGCAGAAGAATGCCGAGAGCTTTTTTGCCGACGGCTACTTTCGCACCGGCGACGTGGGCTACGTGGACGCGGATGGCTTTCTGTTCCTGACTGACCGGCGCAAGGACATGATCATCTCCGGCGGCGAGAATATCGCATCGTCCGAAGTCGAACGGGTTATCCACGAACTGCCCGAGGTCGCCGAATGCGCCGTGATCGGTGTGCCGGACGCGCGTTGGGGCGAGCGGCCGCTGGCCTTGGTGGTGCTGCGGCCCGGCGCTACCCTGGACGCAGAAACGGTGCGGCAGCATTGCCGGGTGCGCCTAGCATCCTACAAGGTGCCGGACCGCGTGTTGTTGCGGGACACCCTACCGCGCAACCCGTCCGGCAAGGTGCTCAAACGAGTTCTGCGGGAGGAATTGGGCGATTAGTCTGAGCGGCCCGGTTGTCGTTCAAACAACAAGGCAACCAGCGTCGGCTGGCATTGCTATTGCTCCAGACTGCCAGGTGCCGGGCGCAGACTGTTCGCGCAGCGTGTACGCTGCTTCAGGCTTTTTTCCCGAGGTAATGCTTGATGCCGAAGACCAGTAACAAAATGGGCGCGCCCCGGCATTTTCGAAAACTGTTGGTTGCAAACCGCGGCGAGATAGCCATTCGGGTGTTTCGCGCCTGTACGGAACTTGGCATCCAGACAGTTGCCATCTACTCCGAGCAGGACCGCCTGCACTTGCATCGCTACAAGGCGGACGAGGCCTATCTGGTCGGCGCCGGCAAGGAACCGGTGCGCGCCTATCTGGATTTTGACGAGATCATCGCCCTGGCGTTGGCGCGCGAGGTGGACGCCATCCACCCCGGCTATGGCTTTTTGTCCGAGAACGCCGACTTTGCGCGCGCCTGCGAGGCGGCCGGTATCGTCTTTGTCGGGCCGTCGCCGCAGGTGCTGGAGTCCATGGGCGACAAGGTCTACGCCCGCGAGGTGGCCATCCGCGCCGGGGTGCCGGTGATTCCCGGCACCAAGGGTGCTATCAAGACACAGAAGCAGGCACTGGCCTTCGCCGCCGAGGCCGGCTATCCGCTGATCGTGAAGGCCGCCATGGGCGGCGGCGGACGCGGCATGAGCATCGTGCGCGACGAGGCCGGCCTGCGCGACGCGCTGGCCCGCTCGCAGGCCGAGGCCCAGGCGGCGTTTGGCAGCGCCAAGGTGTTCATCGAGCGGTATCTGGAAGGCCCCAAGCACATCGAGGTGCAGGTGCTTGGAGACCGCCACGGCAACCGGGTGCACCTGTTTGAGCGCGACTGCTCGGTACAGCGCCGGCACCAGAAGGTGGTGGAGATCGCCCCGGCATTCACCCTGAGCGAAGCCACCCGCGCCGCGTTGTGTGCCGACGCGCTCAAGATCTGCGCGGCGGTGGACTACAGCAACGCCGGTACGGTGGAATTCCTGCTGGACCGGGAGGGTCGGCATTACTTCATCGAGGTCAACCCGCGCATTCAGGTCGAGCACACCATTACCGAGCTGATCACCGGCCGCGATCTGGTGCAGGCACAGATTCGCGTCGCCGAGGGCCACCGGCTGGACTCAGACGCCATCCGTATCCCGAACCAGCAGGCCGTGGAGCGCCACGGCTGCGCTATCCAGGTGCGCATCACCACCGAAGACCCCGCCAACAATTTTGCGCCGGACACCGGACAGATCACGGCCTTTCGGGCCGGCGAGGGCTTCGGCATCCGCCTGGACTCGGGCTCCGGCTTCGAGGGCGCGGTGGTGTCGCCGCACTACGATTCGCTGTTGATCAAGGTGTCGGCGTTTGCACTGGATTTCGATCAGGCGGCGGCCAAGGCTCTGCGGGCGCTGCGCGAGTTTCGCATCCGTGGCGTGAAGACCAACATCCCGTTCCTGGAAAACGTGCTGCAGAACGAGATCTTCCTGAAGGGCGAGTGCGATACCACCTTCATTGAGGATCACCCGGAGCTGTTCCGTTTTCGGCCGCGCAAGGACCGCGCCAACAAGCTGCTGGCCTACCTGGGCGACGTCATCGTCAACGGCGCGCCAGAGGTGGACCGCGCGCTGATCCCCAAGTCCGGGCACGCCGCGCCGCTGCCGCGGGTGATGCACGAGGTGCCCCCGGACTCGCCGGCCTTCGCGGTGTTTCGCAAGCAGGGCGCAAGCGGTCTGGCAAACTGGGTGCTGGCCCAGAAAGCCGTGCTGCTGACCGACACCACGTTTCGTGACGCGCACCAGTCGCTGCTGGCCACGCGCGTGCGCACCTACGACATCGACCGCGTGGCGCATGCCACAGCGCACCTGACGGCCGGTTTTTTCTCGCACGAGATGTGGGGTGGGGCCACCTTCGACGTCGCCTACCGCTTCCTGCACGAGGATCCCTGGCAGCGTTTGCGGTTGTTGCGCCGACGCATGCCCGGCACGCTGCTGCAGATGTTGCTGCGGGCCGGTAATGCGGTCGGCTACGCCAACTATCCCGACAACGTGGTGGCGCGCTTCATCGAGCTGGCCGCGGGCAACGGCATCGACGTGTTTCGCATTTTCGACTGCCTGAACCAGGTCCAGAACCTGCGCCCGAGCATCGACAAGGTCGTCGAGTGCGGCAAGATCGCCGAGGGTACCGTCTGCTACAGCGGCGACATCAGCGACGGCAAACGTCTGAAATTCACGCTGCCGTACTACGTTGAACGGGCGCGGCAAATCGAGCAGGCTGGCGCACACATCCTGGCCGTCAAGGACATGGCCGGGCTGCTGAAGCCGGATGCGGCGCGCATCCTGGTCACGGAACTCAAAAACGTCGTCACCATACCGCTGCACCTGCACACGCACGACACCGCCGGCAACGCCGTCGCCACCTTGCTGGAGGCCGCCCGCGCCGGTGTGGATATCGTCGATGGCGCGTTGTCGGCGATGTCCGGGACCACCTCGCAGCCATCGCTGAACGCATTGGTCTACGCCCTGGCCAGTGGCGAGCGGGCGACGGGTGTCGACCCGCACAGCTTGCAGGCTCTGGCCGATTACTGGGAAGTGGCGCGCGAGGCCTATGCGCCGTTCGAGTGTGGTCTGAAGGCCGGCTCGGCCGACGTCTACGAGCATGAAATGCCCGGCGGCCAGTATTCCAACTTCCGCACCCAGGCCATCTCGCTCGGCCTTGGCGAGCGCTGGGACGAGGTCAAGCACACCTACCGCGCCGTGAACGTCATGCTCGGTGACATCGTCAAGGTGACGCCCTCGTCCAAGGCGGTCGGCGACATGGCGCTGTTCATGGTGCAGAACGACCTCACACCGCAGGATGTCATCAGTCGTGGCGCGGACCTGGCCTTCCCGGATGCCTTTGTGGATCTGCTGGCCGGGCGCATGGGCCAGTCGGACGGCGGCTTTCCCAAGGCGCTGCAAAAAGCCGTGCTCAAGGGCGAGAAGCCACTCAAAAAACGTCCTGGCGCCCTGCTTAAACCCTACGACTTCGAGGCTGCCCGAAAGGTCGCCGGCAGCCGCAAGATCAGCGATGAAGACCTGGTTACGCAGGCCATGTTCCCGCAGGTGTACCGGGACTACGCGCGCTTTGTCGAGCGCTGCGGGGACGTGTCGGTCATCGACACGCCGATTTTCTTCTACGGCCTCAAGCCCGGCGAGGAAGGCGTCGTTACGATTGAGGAGGGCAAGACGCTGATCGTCAAGCTGCTGGCGGTCGGTGAGTTGGAGCCGGACGGCACCCGGCAGGTGTTTTTTGAGCTCAACGGCCGGCGTCGGGACGTCCAGGTGCAGGACAAGTCGGCCGGCACCAAGCCCCTGCGGCGCGAGCGCGCCGATCCGGACAACCCGAACCATATCGCCGCGCCTATGGCCGGCAAGGTGGCCGCCCTGCACGCGCGGGAGGGCGAAGTGGTGGCCGCCGGTTCGCGTCTGGTGACCACCGAGGCCATGAAGATGGTGAACCTGGTGGCCGCGCCGCATGCCGGTTCCGTACGACGGTTTGTCGTGGCAGTGGGCGATACCGTGCGGGCTGGGGATTTGTTGTGCGAGATGGAATAGCGCAGGTGCATTGGGCCACTCGCTAGACCGAGCGCAGCGCTGCCCTGGCGGCCTTAGAAAATGCCAGCGGATGCCGGCTTGTCACAAGCGCGTCACCGGAATACTGGAAATTGGCCACGCGGGGACATGGAATTAGCCCGTTGGTACTTGTGTACAGTGGCGCATTATCCATCCTCCTGCTGTGATTGAATGGCTTCCCCCGGGGTGGTCCGGGGGTGAGATGGATAGGTTCGACTCCGCGGTACAACGCAATTGTTTGGTGTTTTTGGTCATCACGTCCCGCGCAGCCTGTTGCTGTTGCTGTTACTCGAGGCACTGACGCTGCTGTTCAGTTTCGAGCTTGCGCGTGCCTGGTCGTCAGCTCATACGCTGGCGGATGTCTTCGATTCCCTCGGCAAGGACGGTTTGCTGCCGGCTGCGATATTGCTGGGAAGTATGCAGCTCGCCGGGCTGCATGACGATCATGCCGTGGAAGGGCTGCTGGGCATGAGCTTGCGTTTGGCCGGTGCCTTCGCCGTGGGCGTGCTCGGACTTGTGGCCCTGGTTCTGGCCGGGGTTAACGTCAGCGATAACGGTCGCTGGATAGCAAGCGGCATGGTGCTGGCGCTGGGGTTGATCACCGTTGAGCGGCTGTGTCTGTTCCGGTGGATGTTTTTTGATCGATTCCGGCGGCGTGTGATCGTGTTGGGCAATGGCGTTCGGGCGCAGGAAGTCGAACGGCTGATTGATGAGCTACCAAGCGGCAAGCGGTTTCGGCTGCTGGGTTATCTGGCCGAAACGCCGGATGCAACGCGTCCAATGCGTAGTTCCAGGCCGGTCTGGTACCTGCCGGAGGAAGGACAGCTGCTGGACTTTGTCCGTCGTCACAATGTCGGTGAAATCGTCGTGGCAGTGCGCGAACGGCGCGGCAAGCTGCCGGTACAGCAGTTGCTCGAATGCAAATTGAACGATATCCGGGTGAATGATGTGTCGAGCTTCATGGAGCGCGAGGCCGGGGAAATTCGGCTCGATTCCCTGAATGCCAGCTGGCTGATCTTCCACGACGGTTTTCTGCGCGGAGGGTTCGGCAGCTTCCTGAAGCGTTTGGTGGACATTTGCGCCAGTTTGGCCTTGCTGGTTCCAGCGCTACCTCTGATGGCTTTGGCAGCGCTTGCCATCAAGCTTGAAGATGGGGGAGCCGTGTTGTTCACCCAGGTGCGGGTGGGTCAGCATGGCCGGACCTTTCAACTGCGTAAGCTACGCAGCATGCGCGTGGACGCCGAAGCGCATGGTGCCTGTTGGGCAGCCGAGAACGACCGTCGGGTTACCCGAGTGGGCGGCTTTATCCGCAAAACTCGCATTGACGAATTACCCCAAATTATCAATGTGTTGCGTGGTGAAATGAGCTTTGTCGGGCCACGCCCCGAGCGCCCGGAGTTCGTCAGCGAGCTGACCCGCGAAATACCGTTCTTCGGCGCCCGTCACAGCGTGAAACCAGGCATAACCGGCTGGGCTCAGGTCCGCTACCCGTACGGAGCATCGATAAAGGATAGCCGGCGCAAGCTGGAGTACGATCTGTACTACATCAAAAATTATTCCATCTTTCTCGATGCGCTTATCCTGCTACATACGGTCCGGGTGGTGCTGTCAGGCCGCGGCGCCCGTTGAGCCGCGCTGGTATCGGTTGTTTCACGTCATTATTTTGTTGCGCCTGGCGCATATAGCCCGGCACCGGATATGAACTTCGAATCCGCCATCTATGCCGTGGCCGCATTGGCCAGTCTGGCTCCGGTGGCAGTCGGTCGTCGCGGTATCGTGCCGGCACGCGGTTGGTTGTGGCTGGCCTGTGCGTTGTCAGCGCTGTGGGCGCTGGTGCTTGTAGTCAGTGCGCGGCAGCCGCAGCTTGACCTGAAAGCCTGGCCTTATTTCGCAGAACTGGCCCGTACTGCCGGTTGGCAGGCGTTTCTGATCGGTCTGCTAAGGCATGAGTTGCAGCGGGAATCCGCATCCCGCCGGGCGCTCAATACGCTGCTCTCAATTGCCGTGGTGCTGTG
Organism: Immundisolibacter sp.; assembly: GCF_041601295.1. NCBI lineage: Bacteria > Pseudomonadati > Pseudomonadota > Gammaproteobacteria > Immundisolibacterales > Immundisolibacteraceae > Immundisolibacter > Immundisolibacter sp. The sequence goes on along the minus strand of NZ_JBFIII010000012.1, from coordinate 10,536 downwards.
GGCCAGCGCGGCGACCGCGATGCTGGTGCCGCTCAGGCTGCTGCCAGGACCGCTGCTGGCTCTTCTGGTTCTGGCGGTGTTCGGTCTGGTCCTGCTCGAACAGAGCTATCGCCATGCCGGAAGTGGCGAGCGTTGGCGGCTGAAGTTCGCCTGGCTGGGGCTGGGCGCGTTGTTTGCCAGCGATTTGTACCTTTATTCGGAGGCGGCGCTGTTTGGCAGCGTCAACCCATCCGTATGGGCGGCGCGCGGCATCGTCAGCGCTGTTGCAACTGGCCTGGTGGCGATCAGCGTGCTGAGGATGGGTCGGCACCTGGACACTGTTACGGTGTCGCGACAGTTTCTGTTCCGGTCTACGGCTTTACTGGTTGCCGGCGCCTACCTTCTGTTTGTCTCGGCGGCTGGTTATTACATCCAGCATTTCCAGGGCAGCTGGGCTGGAGCGCTCGCCGCCGCCTTTGTGGTTTGCTCACTGGTGTTGCTCGTTGGCGTCCTGACCTCGGGCCGCTTTCGGGCGTGGCTGAAGGTCAAACTCGCGAAGCATTTTTTTCGCTATAAATTCGATTACCGGGAGGAGTGGCTCCGGTTCAATGCCATGCTTGCCGATCCCCAGTCGAAAGCAGTGCCGCGAGAACGGGCGATCCGTGCGTTGGCGGACTTGGTGGACAGCCCGGCTGGCCTGCTGTGGAGTTGCGGATCCCACAATGTGTATCGCCTGACCGCCAATTGGAACGGGGGCCATCTAGGCTTGCTCCCTCTACCGGCCGGGCATGCACTGATCGGTTTCCTGCGCGAGCGCAGGTGGATTATCGATGTAGGCGAGGCGCAGCTGCAGGCTGAGGGTTATCAGGGTCTGCGGTGGCCTGATTGGTGGCCGGAAATCAAGCGGCCGTGGCTGGTATTGCCGCTGATGGAGCAGGACAACCTGCGCGGTTTCGTGGTCTTGGCGCAGCCGCGCTCGACGCGGGAACTCAATTGGGAAGATCGTGACCTGCTGCATGCCGCCGCGCAGCAGATCGCCGGCTATGTGGCTTTGCTTGAGGCCTCGGACGCGTTGATGAGCAGTCGTCAGTTTGATGCTTTCAACCGTCTGTCTGCCTATCTGGCGCACGATCTGAAGAACGTCTCGGCCCAGCTTGGGCTGGTAAGCGCCAATGCCGCTCGACACAAGTCGAACCCGGCTTTCATCGACGATGCCCTGAGCACGGTCGCCAACGCCAGACAACGCATGGATCGGCTACTGGATCAATTGCGCAAAGCAACGCCGGTATTGCAACCGACAGTTGTGGCTTGCGATCTGTCGGCTTTGTTGCAACAGGTCGTCGCGGGTTGTGCCGACCGTTTGCCGGCGCCGATATTGGATTTGCCATCGGCTGCGCTGCACGTCGAGGCCAGTCCTGATCGTCTGTCCACGGTGCTGGCCAATCTCATTCACAATGGGCAGGAGGCGAGTTCAGCCGAGGGGTACGTCGCCGTTTCGCTCCGTCGTCACGGGGAGTTTGCCCGCATCGTGGTAGAAGACCGTGGTTGTGGCATGGATGAGGCATTCTTGCGCGAGAAATTATTTCGACCGTTTGCCACCACCAAGGGCAATGCGGGCATGGGCATCGGTATGTATGAAACACGCGATTACATCGAGAGTCTGGGGGGTGTCCTGGACATAAACAGTCAGCCTGCCGAGGGCACCCGTGTCGCGGTGTTGCTTCCCTTGTCGGAGACTGCGGTTGTTTCGCAGGCAGACAGCGTTGGGGAGGTCAATGTCGGAAACGCCTAGGCGGCTTCTCATCGTCGACGACGATGCAGGATTGCAAAGTCAGTTACGTTGGTGTTTTGCCGATTACGATGTCGAGGTAGCCGGCGATCGGGAGTCGGCGATCGCCGCGTTGCGTCAGGGCGATTTTGCCGTGGTGACTCTGGATTTGGGCTTGCCTCCGGACCCGGCGAACGCGTCTGAAGGATTGCGTGCGCTACGCGAGATGATTGCCTTGCGGCCCAGCAGCAAGATCATCGTCGTTACTGGCAATGACGATCGCGCCAACGCGTTACAAGCGATCGCGTCTGGCGCCTATGACTTTTATCAGAAGCCCATCGATGCCGACGTGCTGCGCCTGATCGTTGATCGGGCCTTTGCCTTGTATACGCTCGAAGATGACAACCGCCGCCTGCAGCGTCGCGCCGCCACGCCGCTCGAAGGCATCATTACGTCGGCACCGGAAATGCAGACGGTGTGCCGGCTGATAGAAAAGGTGGCGGTTACCGATGCGACGGTGCTGTTGCTGGGTGAAAGCGGAACCGGCAAGGAACTACTCGCACGAGCGGTTCATCAACTCAGCCCGCGCGCCGGTGAGCGCTTCGAGGCCATCAATTGCGCGGCGATTCCCGAGGCGCTGCTGGAAAGCGAGCTGTTCGGTTACGAGAAAGGCGCCTTCACTGGCGCCGTAAAACAGACCATCGGCCGTATTGAACATGCCAACGGCGGTACCCTGTTCCTGGACGAGATCGGCGATTTGCCGCCGACCCTGCAAGCCAAGCTGTTGCGTTTCCTGCAGGAACGGGTGATCGAACGGCTGGGTGGACGCGCGACATTGGCCGTCGATGTACGTGTGGTCTGCGCCACACACCGCAATCTGCAGGAGATGATCGGGAACGGGCAATTTCGCGAGGATCTGTTTTATCGTTTGACCGAAGTGAGTTGCGCAATTCCGCCCCTGCGCGAGCGATCCGGAGACGCGATGTTGCTGGGGCAGGTTTTTTTGCACCGTTTTGCCGCGGCCCATGGCAAGCGTCTGAGTTTCGCCCCTGGCGCGCTTGATGCCATCGACCAGGCGCCCTGGGCAGGCAACGTGCGGGAGCTTGAAAATGCCGTTAAACGCGCGGTGATTCTGGCAGATGGCAAGCAGCTCAGTGCCACTGACTTGGGCCTGGCTCATGGCGATGCCGACACCTTGCTGCTGCGCGACGCGCGCGACAAAGCGGAACTGCACGTTCTGTCGCGGGCCTTGGCACGCGCCGACAGCAATATGGTGAAGGCGGCGGAACTGCTCGGAATAACCCGACCGACCCTGTATGCACTGATGAACAAATTCAGTTTGCGATGACCTGACAATAAATACAGGTCACGATCCGTTCGGTATCAAGGAGCATTAAATGCACAGCAGAAAACGCGATGGATGGTTCCCGAAAGCGGCGCTGGTCATAGGTGCCTGCGTATTGGTGCTTGGTGGTTGTGGTCGGCTGGGGGGCAGTAGTGCGCAAGACCATCTGGACCGAGCCGTCGAGTTGCGTGCCAAGGGTGATCTGAAAGGCAGCCAGATTGAGCTTAAGAATGCGCTGCAAAAGGAGCCGGAAAATCCCAAGGCGCGGTTCATGCTGGGCGAGTCGCATGCCCAGAACGGCGATTTCAAAGGCGCGCAGAAGGAGTTCAACCAGGCGCTTGTGGCAGGATTCTCAGACGCGACCCTGCCATTGGCACGCAGTTACGTCATTACGCAGAGTTGGGAGCCGCTGTCCGATCTTCCGCTGGCGTCCGAGTTGCCACCCGCTGCCCGGGCCGAGGTGCTGGCGCTCAAATCGCGCGCGGCGCTCGCTGGCGGTGATCGCGATGGCGCGAGAAAACAGCTTGAAGAAGCCGACGCACTGCAATCCGGTTTGGCGCCTGTGTCTTATGGTCAGGCTTTGCTTGCGCTGAACAACCAGGAGCAAGAGGCGGGCGAGGAGTGGCTCAGGAAAGCGCTTGATGCCGATCCAGACTATGCCGATGCACTGACGTTGAGGGCTGACATGGCCGCTCGCCAGGGCCGCCTGGAGGATGCCGAGGCCGATTACACGCGTGCCATCGAGCTGCGCCCCGCTGCCTCGGGCGGTGAGCTGCTCAAGCGTGGCATGGTGCGCCTGTCGCTGAAAAAGAATGACGATGCTCGCAAGGATGCTGATGCGCTCCAGAAATCGATTCCCGATCATCCTGGAGTTGCCTACCTGGATGGGCTCCTCAAACTGTCGGCTGGAGATCATGCCGGCGCGCAGTCCGCGTTCGAACTCGCCCTGTCAAAGGCGCCCGATTACCAACCCGTGATCTTCTATCTGGGTGCCGTGCATGCCCTTCTGGACCATCAGGAGCAGGCGGAGTATTACCTTGGCCGCTATCTGCGCGGTGCGCCTGGTTCATTGCCGGCCGCGCGTCTGGCGGCGGGCATCAAGTTGCGCGTGGATGATGTAAAAGGCGCCATCGACATATTGGAGCGCGCTGCTGCTGCCAACCCCAAAGATGCCGGCATTCACGATTTGCTGGGACGCCTGTATGCGGCCCAGGGTGATCCCAAGGGCATTGAGATGCTCAAGGAGGCGGTCAGCCTGCAACCGGATTCGGCGGCCTTGCGCGAGCGTCTGGGCATCGCCATGCTGCTCGGCGGACAGCAGGATGACGCTGCCGAGCAGATCGAGGCCGCTGGGCGTCTTGACCCAAACGCCCGGCAAGGCAAGTACATGCTGGTGGTCGGCGCCCTGCGCGACAAGGACTTCGAGCGCGCTTTGGCCGAGGTGGAAAAGCTGCGGGCGACATATCCCCAGGACGCGACCGTATTCAATCTGCAAGGCGGGGTCTATCTGGCGCTGAACGATACCGCCAAAGCCGAGCAGGCGTTCAACGAGGCCTTGCGCCTGAAGCCGGACTCGACCGCGGCGGTCAACAACCTCGGACAGCTGAAAGCTGCCGCGGGCGATCTGGAGGGGGCCGTCGCCATTTATCGCAAGGGCCTGGAACAGTCTCCGGGCCAAGCGGCGATCAGCCCGCGTTTGGCCGGGATGCTGCTGGCCCAGAACAAGCCGGATGAAGCGCTTGAAGTACTGCACGCAAGCGTGCAGAAGAATCCGGCCAATATGTCCGTGCGGATTCTCCTGGCGCGGACTCTGCAACGTTCAGGCCGTTTGGAGGACGCACTCGAGACCCTCAAGGATGCCGGGGAGGTTGGTGACAAGAGCGTCGAAGTGCAGCTGGTGGCCGGCGATATGGCACTGGCGAAAAAGGATTTCGGGCTGGCGCGGACGCATTTTGAGGCGGCCGCAACGCTCGATGCCCGCTCAGCGGCGCCGCTTTATCTGCTTGGGCAACTCGAGCGCCAGGCCGGCAATCCAGTCGCGGCTGAAAAGCGTTACCGCGATGCCTTGGGGCGGGATTTTCAGCACCAGGCGTCGCGCACCGGGCTGGTCAGCCTGCTGTTGAGCGAGCGAAACGTGTCCGGTGCCGTGTCCGTGCTTGATGATGCCGCGCGCCAGGGTCTGAAGGCCGGTTATCTCGAAGCGTTGCGCGGGGATATTGCCGCCGTGCAGAACAACCGGCAGGCGGCGCTCGATGCCTATGGCAGGGCGTTGGCCCTGGATGACAGCCGTACCCATCGCTTGGTGTTGGCTCAGGCGCACGCCGCTTATGGGGACTTGCCGAGCGCCATTTCTACGATAGACGCCTGGCTGGCAAAAAATCCGCAGGATGTTGCCGCCCGCCATGTGCAGGTGGACTGGCTGATCCGCGCCGGTCGCCGGGACGAGGCGCGCAAAGCCTATGAAACACTCCTCGAAACTAACGACAAGGACGTGCTGGCACTGAATAACCTGGCGATGCTGTTGCGCGTCGAGGACGCGAAGAAGGCATTGGATCTGGCGCGCAAGGCACGCGCACTGGCGCCGAAAGCGCCGGCAGTGGCCGATACCCTGGGCTTGTTGCTGATGGACCAGGGCGAATTCGTCGAGGCGCGGCAGATGTTTGATGCCGCTGTGGCGGCGGCACCGAAGGCTTCAGTACTGCGGTTCCATCTGGCGCAGCTTCAGGTCAAGGCAGGCGACCGGGCGGCGGCGTTGGCAACGCTGGACTCGTTGCTGGAGAGCGATCAGGCGTTCCCGGAACGTGGTGAGGCCGAGGCGTTACGCAAAACGCTCAAGTGATACGTGTAAATCGCAGGCATGGTCAGCCCCGATAGTGGGCGGTCGCCTGCCAGGCGGGGCGAACCGCCAGGCGGTCCAGATAGCGGCGTAGCGTGCCGGGAAGCGTAAAACCGGAGTCGTCCAGCGCGGCCAGGTGCGGCAGCATTACCAGATCGGCCAGCGTATAGCGGCCGAGCAGGTAATCGGCGCCGCCCAGAGCCTCGGCCAGGATGTCGAGGTTGTGGGTGATGGTGGCGCGTAGTTCGGCAATCGCCTGCGCATCCTGAGCCGCTTGCGGCTTGGCAAGCTCCCCCGCCAGGCGCTGTCGCGGCGGGTTGAAGGTGGCTGGTTGCCATACCAGCCATTTATAGGCGCGGGCGCGCTCGGCGAGCGTTTGCGGCAGCAGGGAGCCGTGCGGATATTTCTCGGCCAGGTAGAGCAGGATGGCCGACGATTCCCACAGCACCAGGTCGTCGTCCACCAGTGTTGGCACCACGCCGTTCGGGTTCACACGCAGGTATTCGGGCGAGCGCTGACCACCGTTGGCCAGGTCCACCGCCACCATCTGGTAATCGACATCAAGTTCGGCCAGGCATAGCCGTACCTTGCGCGTGTTGCCGGATCGGAAATATCCGTAAAGCTGCATCGGTGTTCCCCCCCCTCCAAATGGCCCGCGACAGTATGTCGCATTCCCATGGACGCCCTGACTTGGGACAATGCCTGCTCTGCCATCACCAATATGCCAAAACAGGCTTGCTACATGCGTTTTCGTTCGATTACTCCTTTACTGCTGCTGTGCCAAGCGGCTTTGGCCGACGCGCCAACACAAACGGCACGCGCCGATGCGCACGCGCCGATCGGCGTGATGGCCGATCATCTGCACCACGGCGACGAGTGGATGGTCGGCTACCGCTTCATGCGCAATTACCAGGACGCATTGCGTGACGGCACGAACCACGTGAGCAAGCAGCGTGCGTATTCGCGGCTCAGTTCCGGCGGCTACGGCTACCACAACGCGCCGACTCGCATGGCAATGAACATGCACATGCTGGAGGCCATGTACGGCTGGTCGGACCGCGTCACCCTGATGCTGATGGCCAACTACATGGACATGAATATGGATGCCGAACTGCATCCCCACGGGCCGGCAGCGCCCGTTCCCTATCGGATGGACTCAAGCGGTTGGGGGGATGTGGAACTCGCGGCCCTGTTCGATGCCGGGCGCACTGCGCACGGGCGCTGGGTCGGCAAGTTGGGGCTGAGCCTGCCGACGGGCAGCATCACTAAAAAAGACGACATGCCGCATGGCGTGCTCGGGGCGCTGGTGCCGATGCGCATGGAATACACCATGCAACTGGGCTCTGGCACCTACGACCTGCGCCCGGCCATGACCTACTCCGAGCAGCGCGACGGCTGGTCCTGGGGCGCGCAGGCCAGCGCGGTGCTGCGCCTGGGCGAGAACCGCCAGGACTACCGCCTGGGTCACCGCGGGGAACTGACCGCCTGGGCGGCGCGCTTGTGGACGCCCGCGGCCAGCACGTCGCTGCGGTTGGTTGGGTCGCGCTGGGGCAACATCCACGGTCGCGATGACGCCATTGATCCCGACATGTCACCCGCCGCCGACCCCGACGCCCAGGGCGGGGAACGCGTCGAGGTCGGCCTTGGCGCGAATCTGTATGCGCCCTCCGGCGCGCTGAAGGGCCAGCGCCTGGCGCTCGAATTCCTGACGCCGGTTTATCAGGACCTGGACGGCCCGCAGCTGGCCAATGAATGGACTCTGAACGTCGGCTGGCAATTCGCATTCTGAATTCGCACACGCCGTGTCCGGCGGTGGCGACGGACACGGGACATCAAACGTCCGCCAGCAGCAGCAGCGGGTCTTGCACCGCGGCCAGGATCGGCTGCATGAAGCGCAGCGCCGTGACGCCATCGATCAGGCGGTGATCGTAGGACAGCACCAGGTTCAGGCGGCGCTGGATTTCGATGCGGCTGTCGTCCACCACCACCGGCTCGCTGCGCACCCGGCCCATGCCCAGGATGGCCACCTGCGGCGGGTTGATGATGGGCGTGCCGAAGATGTCCTGCCCGCCGTGACTGCCCCAGTTGCTGAGCGTAAAGGTGGCGCCGCGCATGTCGTCCGGGGCGAGCTTGCGGTCGCGGGCCCGGGCTGCCAACTCGTCGATGTTGGCCGACAGCTGCACCACGCTCAGGCGGTCCGCGTCGCGGATCACCGGCACCACCAGACCGGCGTCGGTATAGGCGGCAAAGCCGATGTGGTAGTAGTGCTTTTCGATGACTTCAAGTGTCTGGTCGTCGAGGCTGGCGTTGAACTGCGGCGCGGCCTTCAGGGCCGGAATCAGCGCCTTGATCAATAACGCGACGTAGGAAACGCGCTGGCCGGTGTGGGCCGCCAGGCGTGCCCGGGCCGCTTCGAAGGCGGCGGCGTTGACGGCAAAACCCGTCGTCGCCTGCGGCACGTGGGCGGCACGGCTCATGCTTTCGTACATGGCCTTGGCGATACCGGACAGGCGCCACCGTCGCTCGCCGCCCGCAGGCGCAGCAGGGCTGGATGCGGTACGGGAGGGCGCCGATGGCGGTATCGGAGTCGGTTGGTCACAACGCGCCAGGACCGCATCGATGTCTTCCCGCAGCACACGCCCCTTGGGGCCGCTGCCGGTGACCGTGGCCAGGTCCACGTCCTGCTGGTGCGCGTAGCGGCGGGTGCTCGGCGCGGCGCGCACCGGGCCAGCGGGCTGCGCCGAAGGCGCGGCGGCAGATGTCGGCAGCATGGCGGGCGCGGCGTGTTTCTCGCCCGAGAACTGCTGGGCCGGGGCCTGTTCGGCGTCGAACACGGCCAGGATTTCGCCCACCCGGACGATTTGCCCCACCTGCGCCGCCAGTTGTTCGACCCGACCACTGCACGGCGCCGGGATTTCCACCGTCGCTTTGTCGGTTTCGATCTCGCACAGCAGCTGGTCCTCGCGCACGTCCTCGCCGGCTGCCACGTGCCAGGTCAGCAGTTCGGACTCGGTGATGCCCTCGCCGACGTCGGGCAAACGAAATTCAAAGCGCATGCAAGAGCCTCCTCAAAACCGGTACTGCAGCACCGACTCGATGCCGTGCCGCACGCGCCGGATGTCCGGCAGGTAGAAGTCCTCGGTCTGGTTCTCCGGGAACTGCACGTCGTAAGCCGTCACCCGCCGCACCGGCGCCTTGAGGCAATCGAACACGTGCTCGTTGACCAGCGCCGACAGCTCGGCGCCCAGGCCCAGCGTGCGCCGCGCCTCGTGGACGATGACGCAGCGGCCGGTGCGGCGCACCGAATCGAGGATGGTGCGGGTGTCCAGCGGCGCCAGTACGCGAAGATCAATCAACTCCGCATCCACGGCCATCTCGTCGATGGCCTTCAGGGCGGTGTGCACCATCGCTCCCCAGGCAAGCACGGTCACGTCTCGCCCCTCGCGCACCACGCGCGCCTGGTCGAGCGGCAGCACGTAGGGCGCGTCCGGCACCGGCTCGCGAAACGCCCGGTACAGGCGGCTGTGCTCCAGGAACACCACCGGGTCGTCGCAGCGGATGCTGGCTGATAACAATCCCTTGGCCTCGGCCGGCGTGCTGGGGCACACCACGCGCACACCGGGCGTGTGGATCAGGTACGACTCGGTCGATTCGGAATGGAACTGCAACGGCTTGATGCCGCCGCCAAACGGCGTGCGGATGGTTATCGGCACCGAAAACTGCGCGCCCGAGCGCTCGCGCACGTTCGACATCAGGCACACGAACTGCCCGAAGGCGTTGTACAGAAACCCCAGGAACTGGATCTCGACCACCGGCCGCTCACCGCGCATGGCCATGCCGACCGCCGCCCCGATGAGGCCGTTTTCCGACAGCGGTGTGTCGATGACCCGTTCGCCGCCGAAGCTGTCGTACAGGCCCTCGGTGGCGCGAAACACGCCACCGATCGGGCCGATGTCGTAGCCCATCACCCGCACCCGAGGGTCGTGCGCCAGCTCGTCGCGCAGGGCCTGGTTCACGGCCTGAACGAGGTTAAGGTCGGTCGTTCCGGTAGTCGGTGCGTTCATGCCAGGGCCTCCGGATCGATGCTGGTGAACGGATTGGCGCCGTTGAGTTCCGCCGCCAGCTCCCGCTGCTGCAGGCGCAGCGCCCAGCCGGGATCGCCGAACAACTGGCTGTCGAACATGCTCATCGGGTCCGAGCGCGGTAGGGCCAGGGCACGCGCCGCGGCGGCCTGGACTTCGGCCAGGCACTCGACCTCGTACTGCTCGCGCAGTGCGTCGGTGAACAGGCTGCGGGTGGTCAGATACGCCTCGAAGCGCGGGCGCGGGTCGAACTGCTTCCAGTGCTCGGCCAGCGCCTGGTCGCGGTAGACCTCGGCGCTGTCGGACGTGTTGTGGTCCACCACGCGGTAAGTGACCGCCTCGATCAGCGTCGGGCCGCCGCCAGCGCGGGCACGGTCTACCGCCTCGCGGGTTTTCTGGTACATGGCCAGCACGTCGTTGCCGTCCACCCGCTCGCCGGGCAAGCCGTGCGCCAGCGCCTTGTGGGCAAAGGTCGGCGCCGCGTGCTGGCGGTGGGCAGGGGTGGAAATCGCCCACTGGTTGTTGT
>NZ_JBFIII010000011.1 GCF_041601295.1 Immundisolibacter sp. | reverse complement strand
GCGGCATTCCTGCCACAACATTACCTCGACGGTGAGGTGCCGGACGAGATCGTCATCAGCCATGCGGTGCCGGACCAGGCGCTGATCGAAGCCGCCCTGGCCACGGTCAGCGGCCACCGGGTACGCCTGACCGCCGCCGTGCGTGGGGATCGAGGCAAGTGGCTGCGCCTGGCCCGCACCAACGCCGCGCTGACCCTCGGACGACGTCTGGCCAGCAGTGCCAGCATTCGCGAGCGTTACGAGGCCCTGCAGGAAGCGCTTGGCCTGGACAGCCTGCCGCAGCGCCTGGAGTGCTTTGACATCAGCCACACCATGGGCGAGGCGCCAGTCGCCTCGTGCGTGGTGTTCGACGCCGACGGGCCCGCCAAGTCCGACTATCGGCGCTTCAATATCGAGGGCGTCACCGGCGGCGACGATTACGGCGCCATGGCGCAGGCCATCGAGCGGCGCTACACGCGCCTGCAAAAGGGCGAAGGCAAGTTCCCGGACATCCTGCTGATCGACGGCGGTGCCGGCCAGCTGGGCCGCGTCGCGGCGGTACTGGACGAACTGCAAGTCAGCGGTCTTACGGTGCTGGGCGTGGCCAAGGGCGAGACACGCCGGCCGGGTGCGGAAACGCTGCTGCTGATGGGCCGCGAGCAGCCGATCTTCCTGCCGCCCGATTCGCCGGCCCTGCACCTGATCCAGCATATTCGCGACGAAGCGCACCGCTTTGCCATCGCGGGCCACCGCGGTCGCCGTCAGCGCACGCGCAATCAATCGCCACTTGAAGACATTCCACAGCTCGGCCCCAAGCGTCGGCGCCTGCTGCTGACGCGCTTTGGCGGCCTGCAAGCATTGCGCCGCGCCGGCGTGGACGACTTGGCGCAAGTGCCCGGTATCAGCCACACTTTGGCTCAGGCGGTATACGACGTCCTGCACGGAGAAAGCGTTTGATGCAACCGCCACTGAATCTGCCGAACCTGCTCACCCTGGCGCGTATCGGCACCATCCCGTTGGTAGTGCTGTGCTTTGCACTGCCCTTCAGTTGGGGCCGGCCCGTCGCAGCGGCGCTGTTCCTGACCAGTTCCGTGACCGACTGGCTGGACGGCTACCTGGCGCGCCGACTTGACCAGACGTCGCAGTTTGGCCGCTTCCTGGATCCGGTGGCGGACAAACTGCTGGTCGCAGCAGCGGTTGTGCTCCTGGTACAGGGCGATCCACGGATCTACGTGACGGTGCCAGCCATCATCATTATCGGCCGCGAAATCACCGTATCGGCGCTTCGCGAATGGATGGCCGAGATGGGCGAGAGCGGCCGCGTGGCGGTGTCGCGCCTCGGCAAATTCAAGACCACCGCACAGATGACCGCCATCACCCTGATGCTCTATCAGCACCCGATTGCGGGTCTACCCGTGTACTGGTTAGGCTTGGCGTGTTTTTACGGAGCGGTTGCGCTGACCCTATGGTCAATGGCGCAGTACCTCCGGGCGGCCTGGCCCAGCCTGATCAAAGCTTGACAGCTACGGCCGCCGACCCCGAAAATCCGCCTCCCATTCGGGCGGGAATAGCTCAGTTGGTAGAGCGCAACCTTGCCAAGGTTGAGGTCGCGAGTTCGAGTCTCGTTTCCCGCTCCATTCGTCCGTTCTGGCCGCGCCTTGAGCGCGGCCACACGTTTCTGGTCCCCGGCTAGGTGGCAGAGTGGTCATGCAGCGGCCTGCAAAGCCGCGTACGTCGGTTCGATTCCGGCCCTAGCCTCCACCTTGAGCGCAGAATTACCTGCTACAGCCCGACGCTATCGCGGGCCGGCACGTTCGCGTACTCCCTGACCCAACACTTTTTGGCACTTGGGCAAGGAGCTTGACTGGCTCCAGTCCACCTTAGCCGGTCATCCATAACGTTCGTGACCGTCGCATCATCCGTTCGTCGGTGGACTGGACTATTGCTGGCTCGCAGCGCCCCCTCCTGTCGCGGTACCGTCGCTGTATGTATGCGGCGGTTCAGCCTTGTTTGAACCCTACCCATCCTGCCCTTCAGCGGCTGCCCTCAGCCTTGCCGCAGCAAGCACCTTGGTCAGACGTGCACCACATATCAGCGTGCGAAACTCAAGTCCACCTCGCTGAATCCCGCGCCCCACGTGGCAATATGCAACCAGCAACAGAAACTTTGCAGCGCGCGTCAAGCGCCTTGGACCAGTGCCAGGCGGTTGGCCGACCCGGCGATTAAATATGAATGCGAAAAAAACAGCGCTCGCGCGACCGCGTGCGCCGCAGCAGCGAAGGTTGCCGATATGACCGTGGAGTCCTGCCATGCACGCTAAGCGCTCGCCCGATATCGAGACGGCTACCGCTGCCCGACCGCTGCGCTTTGTCACCGCCGCCGCGCTGTTCGACGGCCACGATGCCGCCATCAACATCATGCGCCGGCTGATGCAGGACCAGGGAGCGGAAGTCATCCACCTGGGCCACAACCGCGGCGTCCAGGAAATCGTCCGCGCAGCGCTGCAGGAAGATGCCGACGGCATCTCGGTGTCGTCGTACCAGGGCGGACACGTCGAGTTCTTCAAGTACATGGTCGACCTGCTGCGCGAGGCGGGCGCTGGCCACGTGCGAGTGTTTGGCGGCGGCGGCGGCGTGATCGTGCCGGTCGAAATCCGCGAGCTTGAGGCCTATGGCGTGGAGCGCATCTACAGCCCCCACGACGGGCGTGAGCTCGGCCTCGAGGGCATGATTTCGGACATGCTGACGCGTACCGCGCAGCATCGGGTGGACAACCTGCCCATCCGGCCCACCGGGCCACACGAGCATTCGGCCATCGCCCGCTGCCTGACCGCGCTTGAGAACCTGACCGGCGAGGGCCCGGCGCGCAGCCGCCTGAAGTCGGTGTGGCCCAAGCATGCAACCGGGCGCCCGCCGGTGCTCGGCATCACCGGTCCCGGTGGGGCCGGCAAATCGAGCCTGACCGATGAGCTTCTGCTGCGCTTCCTGACGCAGTTTCCCGAGCTTCGCCTGGCGGTGCTGGCGGTGGACCCCACACGCCGACGCACCGGTGGCGCCCTGCTGGGGGACCGCATCCGGCTGAACGCCCTGGCCGACGAACGCATTTTTATGCGCTCGGTAGCCACCCGCCGTTCGCACCTGGCCACCTCGGTGGTCCTCAAGGACGAGATCGATTTTCTGGCCGACTGCGGCTTCGGGCTGATCCTGGTGGAGACCGCTGGCATCGGGCAGAGCGATACCGAGATCGTGGACCTTACCGATCTGTCCATTTATGTCATGACCAGCGAGTACGGCGCCGCCAGCCAGCTCGAAAAAATCGACATGCTGGACTACGCCGATCTGGTGGTTCTGAACAAATTCGAGAAACGCGGCGCCGAGGACGCGCTGCGCGACGTTCGCAAGCAGTGGAAGCGCAACCGGGTGGCCTTTGAGCTCGGCGACGAGCAGATTCCGGTATTCCCGACCATCGCCAGCCAGTTCAACGACCCAGGTGTGAACTGGCTGTTCGCCACCCTGTGCCAGCACCTGATCAAAAAGCTCAGCCTGGACGCCAAGCGCTGGACCCCGGACCTCGACACCACGCAGCGCGAACCGCGGGCACAGGCGCTGATCCCGCCCGCCCGTGCCCGCTATCTGGCGGAGATCGCCAGTCAGGGCCGCGGCCTTCGCGCGGACATCGAAGCGCAGGCGCAATCGGCGAGCCTGGCGCAAAGCTACCACCAGAGTCTGGCCGCACTCGACGACGCGGCACTACCGCCGGCCTTGACCCCCTATCCACAGCCAGCGCTCACCGAGGACGCTGACCGCACCCTGTTGCTGCTGCGCCAGCGATACAACGCAGCACTGGCCGAGTTATCCGATGACTCCGTGCGCCTGCTGGCCGATTGGCCGCAGCGGCGCGACGCCGTCACCGCCGATCAGTTCAGTTACGACGTGCGCGGCCGGACCGTGACTGGCGATAACTACGTCGAAACGCTGTCGCGCCAGCGGGTGCCCAAGATCGCCGCCCCGCGCTACCGCGACTGGGGCGAGCTGCTGTGCTTCCTGCACAACGAGAACCTGCCGGGGGGCTACCCCTATACCGGTGGCGTCTATCCATATCGACGCGCCGGCGAAGACCCGACCCGCATGTTTGCCGGCGAGGGCACGCCCGAACGCACCAACCGGCGGTTTCACTACCTGTCGTTGGGGCAACCGGCGGCGCGTCTGTCGACTGCCTTCGACTCGGTCACCCTGTACGGCGAGGATCCGCACCCGCGGCCCGACATTTACGGAAAAGTCGGCAATTCCGGCGTGTCCATCTGCTGTCTGGACGACATGAAAAAGCTCTACTCGGGCTTCGACCTGTGCAGCCCGACCACCTCGGTATCGATGACCATCAACGGTCCGGCGCCGATGATCCTGGCCATGTTCTTGAACGCAGCCATCGATCAGCAGGTGGAAAAATATCTGCGCCAGAGCGGCGAGTGGTCGCAGGCCGAGCAGAAAATTACCGCGCTGCTGGCTGGGCAAACGCGCCCCACCTACGACGGCAAGTTGCCTGAAGGCAACGACGGATTGGGTTTAAGCCTGCTGGGCGTGACCGGCACCCAGATCGTCGGCGCGGAAACCTACGCCCGCATCAAGGCCGACACCCTCAGAGCCGTGCGCGGCACCGTGCAGGCGGACATTCTCAAGGAAGACCAGGCACAGAACACCTGCATCTTCAGCACCGAATTCGCCATGCGCATGATGGGCGACATCCAGCAGTACTTCGTCGACCAGCAGGTGCGCAATTTCTATTCGGTGTCGATCTCGGGCTATCACATCGCCGAGGCCGGCGCGAACCCCATCAGCCAGCTCTCCTTCACGCTGGCCAACGGCTTCACCATCGTCGAGTACTACCTGGCGCGTGGCATGGCGGTCGACGACTTCGCGCCCAACCTGTCGTTTTTCTTCAGCAACGGCATGGATCCCGAGTACGCCGTGCTGGGCCGCGTAGCCCGCCGCATCTGGGCGCGCGCCCTGCGCGAGCGCTACGGCGCCAGCCCCCGGGCGCAGATGATGAAGTACCACATCCAGACCTCCGGCCGTTCCCTGCACGCGCAGGAAATCCAGTTCAACGACATCCGCACCACCCTGCAGGCCCTGTACGCCTTGTACGACAACTGCAACAGCCTGCACACCAATGCCTATGACGAGGCCGTCACCACCCCGACCGAGGAATCCGTCCGCCGCGCCGTGGCCATCCAGCTGATCATCAACAAGGAACTTGGCCTGAACAAAAACGAAAACCCACTGCAAGGCTCCTTCGCCATCGAGCAGTTGACCGACCTGGTGGAAGAGGCCGTGTACCAGGAGTTCGAGCGTCTGGCCGAGCGCGGCGGCGTGCTGGGGGCCATGGAAACCCAGTACCAGCGCGGCAAGATTCAGGAAGAAAGCCTCTACTACGAGCACAAAAAACACGACGGCAGCCTGCCCATCGTCGGCGTGAACACCTACCTGGCCCGCGGCGGCGTGCAGGATGCCGAGTTCAGCGGCGAGCTGATCCGCTCCACTGAGGCCGAAAAACAACTACAACTGGAAACCGTAGGGACGTTCCAGGCCCGCCACGCCCGCACGGCACAGGCCGCCCTGACCCAGTTGCAGCGCTCCGCCACCGCTGGCGAGAACATCTTTGCCGCCCTGATGGACGCCACCCAGCACGCCACGCTCGGTCAAATCAGCCACGCGCTGTATCAAGTGGGCGGGCAGTATCGGCGCAGTATGTGAGGCACGGCTGCTGCCGCGCCTTCAGACCGGCTCGAAGCCGGCCAAATAGCGCGGATTCGCGACTTCAAGCTTGACCCGCACGGCCTGCGTAACTTCCGCGAGGCTGCCCGGTGGCGCCTCGCCTGCGCGGATCAGTGCACATAGCGTCTGGTTTCTGGCGCGCAGCCCCGCGGTCAGTTCGATCACATCATGTGGTGGCGCATCGGCGCGACCCAGCAGCGCCGCCAGACCTTGCCACTCATCACGCAGCAGTGCCGGCTCCTGTGCCAGCTCGCGTTGCAGCATCTGCAGCAGATTGCCGGCCACCAGGGTGCGAAAGCGCAGCCGTGGGTCACCGATCACCGGCAGCAGCTCGCTGGCGATGAACTCGCGAACGGCCGCCAGCAGTTCCTGTGCGGTGGGACGGTCCTGCATGGCTGAATCAATCTCCTGCGTAGCGCGGGTGGTGGGGGTCGATCAGGCTGAGAATTTCCAGTTCGATTTCGGCGGTCATGCGCCCCAGGCTCGCCAATTCAAGGCTTGGCTCCTGCCCCGACCAATGCCGGCGTGCCTGGGTCACGGTGGCGATCGCCCACTTCAGGTTGGCGGCGATCTCGAACCAGTACAGCTCGCGCGCCTCGAAGCGGGTTCCACGAGCGGCGTTGTAGGCATCCAGAAACTCCCGCATCTGACCCACGCCTCCATAGCGCTGGCCGACTTCGCCAAAGCGCCAGGCGCGGATGGCGCCGAAGGTCAGATCCTCGCCCGGGTGGCCGCGATGGGCGAATTCCCAGTCGAGCACGCCGACCAGACCACCCTCGCCCACCACTACGTTGCCAACGCGAAAATCGCCGTGACACAGCACCGGCGCGGTTTCCGACGGCGGATGGGCGCGCAGCCAGGCGAGCCCGAGTTCGAGCGCCGGGTAAGGTGCTTCGACGCCGGCAAGTTCTTGTTCCAGCAGGCGCAGACCATAGGCCGCCGGTCCCTCGTGGCCCTGTGGCCCGGGCAAGAAATCGGCCTTGGCCACGGCAATGCCATGAATGGCCGCCAGCGCCAGCCCCATCTGCTGCGGCAGCACCTGTCTGGCCGCCGCCAGACGCGGCTCCCGGACAATGCGCCGGCCGATGGTCTCGCCGTCGAGGCAAGCCATCACAAACGCCGCCTTGCCCAGGACATCAGGCAGGTAGGCGTACGGTCGCGGTGCCGGCACGCCGGCGTGGTGGGCAAGTTCGATCACCGCGAACTCGTCCCGACGCGACAGAGCAGTGGCAAACATCTGACCACCGAGATCTCGACGCGCCACCAAGGCCATTGGTCCATTCGGCGTGGTCAGGTCCAGCCGCCAGGCTTGCTGGGAGGCGCCGCCCGCGAGCAAGGCGACGCTGCGCAGCGTCGCGTCCTGGCCAAACCGCTCGACAACCCACGGCGCGAGCGCCTGCGTCAAAGCCTCAGTTTCAGTCACTGCGCGCCCCGCGCGCCTCGCGCAGCACGCGGATGCCAATGCTGGCACGGTGCACCTCGCTGGCCCCGTCGTAGATTCGGAAGCCGCGGATTTCGCGGTAAAAATTGGCCAGTGGCAGGTACTCGCTTATGCCGCGCGCGCCGCACATCTGCACCGCCCGGTCGACGATGCGATTGACCGCCTCCGCCACGTACACCTTGGCCATGCTGGTCTCGTGCAAAGCCCGCTCACCGCGATCCAGGCACCAGGCGGCCTGCCAGATCATCAGACGCGAGCTGTGCATTTCGATCGCCGATTCCGCAACCATCCGCTGCATCTCCTGGTGCTGGGCCAGGCGCTTGCCGAAGGAGTCACGCCGGTTTACGTAGTCCATCGCAATATCAAGCGCCCGGCCGGCAATGCCCAGCCAGCGCATGCAGTGCGTCAACCGGCCGGGCCCCAGGCGCTGCTGCGCGTAGTCGTAGCCCTTTCCAACCTCGCCCAGCACCGCGTCGTCGCTGACCCGACACTGCGTAAAGCGCACCTCGCAATGGCCACCCGGGAATGCATGATCCAGAGTCGGGGTCAGCGCCAGAATCTGAAAGCCCGGGTTATCGCCGTCAACCAGAAACATGGTCGGCCCGGCCTCGGTACGCGCCATACAGATGACGAAAGCTGCCCCTTGGGCACCACTGATAAACCACTTGTCGCCGTCGATCACCCACTGGTTGCCGTCGCGTACGGCGCGCGTCAGCAGCATGGACGGGTCGGAGCCGGCACCGGGCGCCGGTTCGGTCATGGCAAAGCAGGACCGCACTTCGCCGCGTGCCAGCGGCGTGTAATAGCGCGCCTTCTGCGGCTCGCTGCCGACCGCGTGCAGCAGATGCATATTGCCCTCGTCCGGCGCGGCGCAGTTCAGAGCCTGCGGCCCGAGCAGGCTGCGCCCGGCCAGCTCGAACACCAGCGCGCTGTCGCGCCAGTCCAGACCCAGGCCACCCAGCTCGCGCGGCACGCGCGGCGCGAATACACCGGCCGCTCGCGCCGCATGCTGTAGCTCGCCCCGCACGGGCTCAAGACGGCTGGGCTGCGCTGCCACCTCCGCCTCACGCGGAATGACCTCCTGATCCACAAAGCACCGCACCTGCGTCAGCAGCGCCTCAAGCTCCGGGCGCACCGAAAAATCGAACATCAACCAGCCTCCATGTCACCGCGGGCAGAACCGGAGTGAATTCTAGACCCCGCCAGCCACCCCCCCAGCGCCGAAATTTCGACGGGGCAGATCGATCCGGACCGGCATGCCGCCAGAGTATTGGCGCATAGGCCCTATTTTGGCTCAGACGGCCGCTTAAAAACGCGACTGCAACCCGCCCAAACGTCGTACCGGCGCGGATTTATGATGGCATATAAGTCAGCGTCAAAAATATTTGGCATGCAAACTGCTATCTTTCCATCGTCGGCGAGGTTTTATCGCCAACCATAGGAATCTAAAAATGAAACTGATCAACATCGCGCCCCAGCAGCACGACAAACCGGTCGGTCGCGCGCCGGTGCGGCAGCGCGATCCGTCAGAGCTGCCGCGTTTTACGCTGGACCTGGCCGGGAGCCTGCAGCGTCACCTCGATCTGGAGCCTCTGATCGATCAGTTCTCGCGCAGTGTCGGCGAATTTGTGCCGCATGACAGCCTCAGTTTCCGGCATGAACTTGCCGGTCATGAGCGGGTCATCGTCCATGGCTCGGCCGGGCGTCACGCCTGTTCCTATCAGTTAACGGTCGAGAAAATGTCCCTGGGCACGCTACGCGTGACACGCCGTCGCCGCTTTGACGAGACCGAGCTGGCATCGCTGGAACAGCTCCTGGGTGCTGTGGTGTACCCGATACGCAACGCCCTGCTATACCGACGTGCCCAGCACGACGCAGCGACCGACCCCCTGACCGGCCTGTCCAACCGCGGCGTGTTCAGTGAAGCCCTGCCGCGTGAGATCAGCCGGGCGCAGCGCTACGACACGCAGCTCACGCTGCTGATGGTCGACCTTGATAACCTGAAGCAAATCAATGACCGCAATGGCCACAGTGCCGGTGACAAAGCTCTGCAGGCGGTGGCGCAGACCATGCGCGCCTGCGTGCGCGATTCGGATCACGTGTTTCGCTACGCTGGGGACGAGTTCGCGGTACTGCTGATTGGCAGCGCCGGAGCCGCAGCCTCCGAAGTGGCCGAGCGCTTGCGCAAGACCGTTGCCGAGCAGGCGCCAAAAATCGGCACCGCCCGGCCCACGCTGAGTATTGGCCTGGCGACCTTACGCACCAGCGACACCGGCCCCAAACTGTTCGAACGCGCGGATACAGCTTTGTACGGCGCCAAACAAGCCGGCCGCAACTGTGTCTGTAGTGCTGATTGATCCTGCCGGGTAAACGCCAGCCAGGAACGCTATCCACTTCGACTGCCGCCCTCGCCTGAGCGCGAAACCTGGCACCCCAAGCTATAAGTTTGCGTACGTGCCCGGACACGCATCCGCGCACTGAGTGCGCGAAGCGAACTACAGCGAGTAAGAGCGAAATTTATAGCTTGAGGGACTAGGGCAAGAATCGCGCGTAGTTGCCGATCCCGGATGCGTAGCATTCGCACGATGCCGCCTCGAGTCCACTGCGGTCGAGGACACCGATCTCGCCGCGGATGTAGCGAATCAGTTTCCTGCGTTGCAGCTTGCCCGCGGCAATGGTGACCGCGCTTCTTTGCACCCCTAGCATGTCGGCAAGAAAGCTGTGCGTAAGATGGAAGTGATCCGCGTGCGCGCGATCATGCGTCATCAGCAACCAGCGCGCCAAGCGCGCCTCCACTTGATGGAAACGAGTACACGCGGCGGTTTGCGACAACTGCGCCATCAACACGTACAAATAGCCGCCCAGGACGCGGCGCACGGCGGGGCTGTCGCGCAGTTCGCGCCGAAGCTGCGGCGCAGTCATCCGCAATGCGCTACCGGAGCCTTGCACCACGGCGCGCAGCGGCGCCGTATTGACCCCCAACAGCAGGGTCGCGCCAAGCAAACCCTCGTTGCCGATCAGTCCCATTTCCAACGGCGGGTGGGCGCCAACAACGGCCACCAGTGAGATAAAGCCGGTGAGGGGAAAATACACCTGTGGGCAAGGCTGCCCTGGCTCACAAAGGACAGTCCCAAAAACCAGACTGACTGGCGTGCAGTGTCCCAGAATCCGGCTGCGGTCCTTGCCTGGCAAGGCTTCGATCAGGCGATTGACCACTCGCCCGGGTGTTGCGATTGACACAGAACTGTCCTGCAACACAGTGACGCCGGGCTGGCACGGAATAGGCGCTGAGGCTATCCCACGGTTTGGAGTGTAACTGACCGCGAAAGTGGGTCCGTGCGCCAGGCCACGTACGGCGCGGCATTTCGCGGGAGCTTTCTGTAGCACCCGGGCCCCGAGCACCTGCTTGGCGTTTCAGTTACCCCGGGAGGCGAACGGAGGCAGATAAGGCAGCAGGCGTCGGGTTTCCCGGCTGACAACTGCGTAGCATTCGCAACTGAGCCGCTCGAGCTCGGGCCGGTCCAAGACCGTGATCTGCCCACGCTGGTACTCGATCACGGCGAGCCGCTGCAACTTGCCGGCTGCCTCGGTAACGCCCTCGCGGCGCACGCCAAGCATATTGGCGATCAGGTCCTGGGTCATGGCCAAGCGGTTGTCCGGCAGGCGGTCCAGGGACAACAACAGCCACCGGCACAGCTGCTGGTCAATCGTATGATGCCGGTTGCACACCGCTGTCTGAGCCATCTGGGTAATCAGCGCCTGGGTATAGCGCAGCAGCAGTAGCAGCAGGTCGCCGTGGCGATTGAACTCATCAAGCACCAGGTCCCCGGGCAGTCGGTAGGCCTGACCGGCGCTCTGCACAATGGCCCGGCTCGGCGTGCTTTCCCCACCCATGAACAGGGAAACACCGACCACGCCCTCGTTGCCGACCACCGCGATCTCCGCCGACGCACCGCTTTCCATCACGTACAGCAGCGACACGATGCTGTCGATCGGAAAATAGACGTGGTGCAAGGTTGCCCCGGACTCGTACAGTACTTGACCAAGCTCCAGGGGCACGCGTTCGAGCTTGCCAAACAAGCGGTTCTGGACCTCAGCCGACAAGGCAGTCAATAGGTAGTTGTGTTGGGTTGTGGGCACGCGAACCTCAATCAGCGCGAAGGCAGACAACCAGTTGCTCTGCTGATCCGAAAACTATAAATAAAGTTCCCGGATGCTTTATGTACGGTACCGCACATAGCTGGAAACCCACTCCAGCGGCGATGCTCGGGGCCGCGCTGAGCACCCATTTCGGCTTTTCGAGCGCCAGTTTGTCCGTAAAACAGCCCCTCCGGCGCGGGGCTGGCCAAGAACGTCCTGTTGGCTCAAGTGAACCTATGCCAGATTCGCCACGCGCCAGCTGCGAACAGCCCAACTCCCCCAACCCAAGCGGATGGGCTTAAAGTAGCCCGGATACGGCCACGGATGTCTTGTTCACAGAACATTCCGCCCGCTCCAGCGCCCAGTCGCTCAAGCCGGACAACCCGTGGCTGTGGCATTAAAAGAGGCCTTCCATGCCTAAGCTGTCGCGGCGAACTGCCATTGCTGGCGTATTGCTGTTTTCCTTGTGTTGCGTGCCGGTTGCCGACGCGGCGCACGCCGATCCAACGGGACGCGTGGCGCGCCTGAGTCACAGCCAAGGTGAAATCAGTTACTCGCCGGCCGGCGAGGACGAGTGGGTCGGCCTCGTGCGCAATCGTCCACTGATCCGTGGTGATCGCCTGTGGACCGATCACCACGCGCGTGGCGAGTTGCAGGTCGGCAGCGCGGCGCTGCGCCTCGGGTCGGACACCAGCCTTGAGATCCTGCAGCTGGACGACCGCATTGCGCAGTTCCGACTGACACAGGGCACTATCAATCTTCGGGTGCGGCGCATGGATCCGGGGCAGATCTACGAGATAGCCACACCTTTTCTCGCGTTCAACGCCAACCGTCCCGGGCGCTACCGCATCGATGTCGACCCGCCAAATCACCAAACCACGATTATTGTATGGGAGGGCGCCGGCGAAGCATTCGGCGAAAACGCCAGTTTCCCGTTGCGTGCCGGGGATACGGTGCGCTTCCACGGAGCGGATCTGCGCGATCACGATATCTTCGGCCCACCCCGTCAGGACGATTTCGATCGCTACAGTCTTGACCGCGACCGGCGTCTGGACCGCTCACCGGCGCTGCGTTACGTCGATGACGACCTGGTGGGCTACGCGGACCTGGACGATTACGGCAGCTGGCGCTCGGTGCCCAGCTACGGCGATGTGTGGTTTCCCAACCGGGTTGATGCCGGTTGGGCGCCCTACCGCGATGGTCATTGGGTCTGGCAGGAGCCATGGGGCTGGACCTGGGTAGATCATGCACCGTGGGGCTTCGCGCCGTTCCACTATGGGCGTTGGGTTTCCGTATCCAACTACTGGGGCTGGATTCCAGTGCCGCGCCACAGGCGCTCGATCTACGCACCCGCGCTGGTCGCGTTCATCGGTGGCCGCGGCTGGAGCCCCTCGTTCAGCTCAGGCTATGGTTCGTCAATCGGCTGGTTCCCGCTGGGTCCGCGCGACGTCTACGTGCCGTGCTACCAGGCCAGCCGCGACTATTTCACCCGCATCAATGGCAATAATACTGTTATTAATAACAATTTCATCACTGACATCTATAACAATTACGCTCGCGGCGATATCGATATCGGGCAGGTAAACCACGTCAACCGCTCAGTTTCAGATGCCATCACCGCGGTGCCCGGCGATGTGTTCAAGAACTCGCGATCTGTACGCAAAGCAGCGATTCGCCTCGACGGCGATGCGATCGCCACCGGCGACATCACCAGCGTGGCTCCGATTACGCCAGGAGCACAAAGCGTCATCGGTGCGGGCAAGGCGACCCGAGTCCGTCCACCAGATGAAGCGGTCGAGCGCCGGGTAGTCGCACGCCACGCACCGCCGCTGCGGGACAGGCCATTTGCTACACGCGAGCCGACGCTACGGAACGCTCCCGGACGCGTACCGAAGCCGTCTGCCGTCGAACCGGTTCCGGCGACGAACATTAGAGTCAAGCCAGCCCCACGAGGACCGTTCGCCGAACGCGAACATCGATCCGTGGATGCCTCGCAGCGGGCGCCAGAGCGATCGGCCATCAGGCCTTTGCCGGGCACCGAAGGCACACCCCGGCTCAGAAGTGAGGTCACGCCCAGAGTACGCGTGATCCCGGCACAGCGCGGCGCGGTGGACGCCCGGGCGGACGGGTTCCAGCGTCGTAGAGCATTGGCTGGGCGAGACACAGAGACGACAGCTTCGCGGCCCGCATTGGACCGCGGCGCAGGCGACCCCGGCCAACAACCCACCCGGACCCGGCGGAGCAACATTCAGCAAACGACGGAGCATGACGCCGAAACGCAAGGGCGAGCTTCCGGTCGCTCCGCCAATCCGCGGGACTCACGCCACCTGAGCGGCGAACGGGAGCAACTGAATCAATACCGCCGCGACGTTCCAAACGGGAACACGGCCCCGGAATGATCGACCCTTGCGTGTCTTTAAAGTCGCGCGACAACCACGCGGCAGGCTCGCCTTACCGGTAGTCAGCGGTCCAGCGTCAGGCCTTGGCAAAACGCGGGTGTCGCACCAGCACGGGTCACCCGGCCCTATCCAATCGCCGCCCGTGGTTCAGCCGGGCGTGGGCATCGGACGCGCCCTTGCGATATCCCGTTGTACTGCCAGATTTCGCGGCGTTGCACGGACGTGACCCCACGCATGCAAATGCATTCGGACCAGGGCCAGTGAGACGTCTAACGCACCGGCAAGGCCTCAGCAATCGAGCGCCTCAAGCTGCGCGGTGGTCCGGCACGCCACGCCGATGTTGGCCATATCCAGGATATTGGCCTGCGCCACCGCGGCCGTTTGCGCCGAGGCGGCATCGGTAACCAGCGTGACCGCGTAATCCAGGCACACGGCGTCCATCACCGTGGCACGGATGCAATTCGGATACTGCGTGCCGCAGACCACAAGCTGCCTGACGCCACGCCTGCGCAGCACAAGATCCAGCGCTGTACCCATGAAGGCACTGAAACGCGGTTTCACGATCACCTGCTCCCCCGGTTGAGGCGTGAGCTCCGCAACGATCCGTGCTCCAGTGCTACCGGGCAGCAAATAGGCCGGCCCTTGCATGAAGGCATCGCGGCGAAACAGCTCCACGTCGCTGCCATCGGGCCGGTAATGGCGAATCAGGTGAAATACCGGCCAGCCACCGACACGGAACTTCTCCAGCACGCGACGTATATTGGGCACCGTTGCTGGCGCGCCGGCCACCGCTGCCGGGCCACCGGGCAGTACGAAGTCATTCTGCATGTCGATGATCAGCAGGGCATGCATGTTGGGCGTCACGGCAGATTCAGAGCCCATCGGGCAGCGCCACCGACAGCCCGCCGCGGACTTGTTCAAAGGCATACGCCAGCGCGATCAGACGCGGCTCGCTGAACGCCTGGCCAATGAAACTCATACCCACGCGACTGCCATCGCCGGTATGGCCGATCGGTACCGTGATGGCCGGGTAACCGGCCTTGCCGCTCAGCTTGGCAGCTACGCCGCCCGGCGTGACCAGTGCATCCAGCCCATGGGTCCGACACACCGCGTCGATGCCCAGCTCCCGGGTCAGTGTGATGTCCCGCAGGCGGTCGGCCCGGTAGGTGGGGTCATCCAGGTCGCCGCTGCGCTCGGCATTCTCGGCCAGCAGCTGACCGTACTTCAGACATTGCTCGGGGTGCGCCTGGTTGAAGGCAATGATTTCGCCCAGCGAGTGCATGGGCGCTGCTTCGTTCTGGGCGGCGAGAAAGGCCTTCAATCCGGCCTTGAACTCGCACGCAAACACGCTGGAACGCAGCCGCGCGACCTCGTGTGCCGTCGGCACGTCGGCGGGGTCGATGATGATCGCCCCGGCGGTGCGCAGGGTGACAATGGCTTGTTCCACCAGCGCGTCGGCGTCTTGCTGCTCTTCCCGCCCAAAATAAACCTGCCTTGGCACGCCGATACGCGCGCCACGCAGAGCGTGTGGATCGAGAAACCGCGAGTAGTCGGCATGCAGGTGCGCCGCCGCGCCCAGCGTGAGGGTGTCGTTCAGGTCCACGCCGGCCAGGGCCGACAGCAGCACAGAAGCATCGGCGACGCGACGTGTAATTGGCCCGGCCGTGTCCTGACTGATCGCCAATGGCATCACGCCAGAGCGGCTGATCAGCCCGACCGTGGGCTTAAGACCCACCACGCCGGATTGGCTGGCCGGGGTCTGAATGGAGTTTTGTGTTTCGCTGCCGACCGCCGCCACGCACAGGCCGGCCGCCACGGCGCAGGCCGCGCCGATGCTGGACCCGCCGCCACGGTCGTAACGCTTGCCCCAGGGATGGCGCACCACGCCACCGGCGGAGCTGAACTCGGACGGCATGACATCGGCCAAATAGTCGGCAAACTCGGTCATATTGCACTTGCCAAGAATCACCGCGCCCGCTGCCCTGAGGCGACGCACCAGTTCAGCGTCCTGGCGCGGTCGCAGTTGCGCCAGAGCCAGCGAGCCTGCGGTACAGGCCATGCCGTCGCCCGTGGCGATGTTGTCCTTGAGCAGCACCGGGATGCCATGCAGCGGGCCGCGCACGTGGCCGGCGCGACGTTCATCGTCCAAGGCTCTGGCGATGTCGCTCGCCCGTGGGTTCACCTCGCGCACGGCGTTCAGCGTCGGCCCGGCCTTATTCAGCGCGCCGATTCGGTCCAGGAAATACTGGGTGAGAGCAGCGGCGCTCAGACCGCCGTTCGCCATCGCCTGCCCAAGCTCGGCGATGCTTTGTGCATGCCACATAAGGGTTTGCGGGTCGCTCGCTGGCGGGCGTGTCAGCGAAACTCCGGTATTACCCGGCGAGCGAACAGCTCCTGATTGCGGTACGCCTGGTGCGGGGCAATGCCGCCGTAGTGAGAGACGATGGAAAACTCGTCGAACTGCCATTGGCCGTGCAGGTCGGTCAGACGACGCGCGATCTGCTCGGGCGTCCCCACGTACACCATGTCCTGGGCCAGGATGTCGTCGTAGCTGAGCTTCTTCATGGATTGCAGGGCATCGCTGGCGTAGAACGCGTAGCCTGCCGCGTGCAATGGCTCTTGTAGCGCAGGGTCCAGCAGCGAGTCGTGCGGGCGCACGTTGTACTCGAAGAACTTCATGATCGCCTCGCGTGCCTCGCGGTGGGCCGTGTTCTCGTCATCGGCCAGGAACACCGCCCGCACGTAGCCGACGTGTGGCTGCGTGCCGAACTCGGTACAGGCATCGCGGTAGGTTTTGAAGCCATCGGCGAATACCTCGATCGGCGCCGGCCCTCCGGAGCAGATGCGCCAGCCGTGCCGGGCGGCGATACGAAAGGCTGCGCCGCTGGTGCCTGTCATGTAGATCGGCGGATACGGCCGCTGCACGGGCTGCGGCACCACCTGCACGTCATCCACGTGGGTGTAGCGGCCATGAAATGAAAAGCGCTCGCCGGACCAGGCCAGGCGCAGCAGTTCCAGGGCTTCCTCGTAGCGGCCTCGGCTTTCCTCGAATGGAATGCCGGCCGGTGGGTACAGCCAGGCGTGGCCGCGCCCGACGCCGACTTCCAGCCGGCCACCGGTGAGGATGTCGGCCATGGCGATCTCGCCGGCCAGCACAAGCGGGTTGTGCAGCGGCAGCGTGTGGCACAGGGTGCGCAGACGAATCTGCTGCGTGCGCTGCGCCACTGCCGTGAACAGTCCCAGGGGATTGGCGGAGATGCCGAAGGTCGGGAAAAAGTGATGTTCGATCAGGCTATACAGGTCATAGCCCAGCGTGTCGGCCTGTTCGATCAGCCGAAACACCTCCCAGGCCAGCTCGGCGTGGGACTTGTCAGGTGCGGACTGCATCTCGCAGTACACGCCAAAACGCAGCGCGGTCATGGATTACCTCCAGTTTGCTAGAACTCAGCCGCCGCGGTGAGCGGATGCGACCGACTACTCGAAGCGACGCAGCGGCCGGCCGGCCCAGGGCTCCTCGAACGGTGTCGCCAGCCGGATTTCCAGCCAGACGTTCTGGAAGTACCAGCGCCCGTCCTGCTGGGAGAAATCGGCCTGATAGGTGCCACCGACCCAGATCGAGTCCGGTTGGTCGGCGGTCTTGCCAGGCATGGTAGCGAGCTCCCACAGGTACCAGTTACCGGCAGCGGTGCGGCCATCCGCCGCCAGCTCGATCAGCGGCGAGATCATGTAATGCAGCGACCACAGGATATCGGTGCGCCCGGTCGCGGCCAGACCCTGGGCAATCGCTTCGCGGCCCTTGAACGGCCCGAAACCCTTGGCCGCCCAAGTGGCGTCCTCGGCAAACAACGGCGCCATGATGGCCGGATCGTTGTTGCGGTCCGCGCCCCGCGCGTAGCCTGCGATCAGGTCGCGGATCGCTTCCAGTGACTCCAGGCGTGCCAGGCGCCGGGCGATGTCATCGTCTGCCACAGGTCAGGCCGGTCGATTGGGCAGGGCGTACAGGTCGCCGTTGAAACCGGGCGCCGCGCCGTGCTCGGCGATAAAGCGCTCTTCCTCGAAACTGAACGGCACGCGCGGGTCCCCGCGGTACAGCTCCACGTGCGGCGCCACCTCGGCCAGGGACAGCATCAGATACAGCAGCCGCTGCTCGGGCGCCGGCAGCTGGTCCAGGGGAAGCGCATTCAGATGGGCGACGATGCCGTCCCCCTCGCCGACCAGGGCGTCATAAAATGCTTTCAGTTGGGCGCCCGTGCTGGCACGGCGCGTGGTTTCCCGCTCAGCCTGCGAGGCCAAGGCCCAACGGTCGACCCAGGGTTCGAGGTGCCGGTAGCTGGCCGGCAACAGATCGCTGCTCATATGCTTCTTCCGCCCCTCAGCTGTTCACGTACTCGTCCACCGCCTGGTAATGGTGGCGCAGCAACACCTCCTGGTCCTGAAGGTGCATCACTTTCTTGGCGCCGGACTTCAGCGCCGCATGCGTGGCTTCCATGGTGGCGGTATCTTCCAGCCAGGCATTGCGCTGTAACACCTGACCGTATTCCTGGCTGAAGCGCTCGCCCGCGTTTTGCGGCGGCGGGAAGTACTGAATTCCCTCCCACAGCGTCTGGTCCACCGACAGTGGGTGGAACTGATGCGTGAAGTACAGCCCATCCATGATGTGCACCAGGAAATTCGGAAACATCACCGACAGCTCGAAAGCGAAATTGGGACTGCGGGTCGGGTTGACGCCAGGCGGCAGCGCCACCCGGGTGCCGCGCTTGGCAATGGACGTGGTGCCCAGCCGATGCGAGAGCGCGGCCACCGGCGTTGGAGTCGGTCCCTTGTCATCCATGTATACAGCCGAGGTGCGGTGTGGGCCGAACAACTGCACCTCATAGAGCTTGGCCGAGAAACCCTCCGGGAAGGAACCGGCATGGATGGTGGTGACGTGGTAGGCCTCGGAGAACGCGTCCTGGGCGATCTTCCAGTTGCAGTTGAGCACGGTGCGGTAGGCGTATACGGCGGTCATCTGTCCGTACGGAAACCCTTCCAGGCGCGTGGCGGCCTCGCCCAGATAGTCCTTCAGACTGACCGCCGGCTGCGGGTCGAGGTGCGCAAAAATGAAGCCCTCCCACACCTCTACCGCCACCGGTGCAAGGCCGTTGTCAGGTTTGCAGAAGCTGTCGAAGAATTCCTCTTCCTGCGGCACGTGGACCAGCTCGCCTTTCAGGTTGTAGGTCCAGCCATGAAAGTGGCAGGAAAAGCGCCGGTCCTTGCCGTGGCCGTCCTCGGCCCAGATCACCCGGTTGCCGCGGTGCGAACAGGTGTTGTGAAAACCGCGAATCTGCCCGTCCTCGCCGCGCACCAGAATGATTGACGAGTCCCAGATCGGCAGCGGTTTGAGCTTCCACGAACCCGACTGGGGCAGCTCCTCGACCCGTGCCAGCTTCAGCCACGTGCGCTTGAACAGCTTTTCCTTCTCGCGCTGGAAATACTCTGCCGAGAGCAGGGCGTCCACCGGCACCGGATCGGTGCCCAACTGTGGAAACTGCTGCGCCCAGCGGGATGCGACCGGTTTGTTCATGCCTGCCTCCAGTCCGAAGACCCGCGAAGTCCGAATAAAGCGTCGCCATGTACTTTAATCGCTTTCCTGTCAGTTGGGATGGCTTGCTCCTCAGCCCGCCGGCAGGTGCACAATGAAACGTGTCCCACCCAGTTGCGGTGAATCATCAACCGCAAGCCGGCCGCCGTAGGCGGTGGCGATGTCGCGCACCACTGCCAGGCCGATGCCTTCGCCGGCCACGCGCCGATCGACGCGAGTGCCGCGCTCCAGCACCGCCTGACGTAGCGGCGCCGGCACGCCGGGACCATCGTCTTCGACCGTCAGTTCCAAGGCCGCAGTGCCGTCATCCGCCTGCGATGTCAGCGACAGCAACACACGCCGCTCGCTCCACTTGTAGGCGTTATCCAGCAGGCACCCGAGCAGCTCGTACAAGTCGCCCTCGTCACCTGCGAACTGGCCGCCCGCTGGATCGTCCAGTTCCGCCGCCACGCGCTTGTCGGCGTAGACCTTGTCGAGACCGCGCATGACCCGACGCGCCACCTTTGCCACCGGCACCGCCGCGGTCAGGGTGGCACGACCGGAAGCGGCTGCGCGGCGCACCTGATAGGCGACCGACTCGTCGATACGGGCAACGGCGTCGTTGATCAATGCAGCTTGCTCGATCGACTGCGCACCCGCCGCATTGCGCAGTACCGCCAGCGGCGTTTTGATGCTGTGCGCGAGATCGGCCAGCGCATTGCGCTGGCGAAGCAACTGCGCGCGTTCGTGCCGCAGCAGGGCATTCAGGCCGTGGGTCAGGGGGGTCAGTTCGGCCGGATAACGCCCGGCAAGATCGTCACGCGCCCCGCTTTCGATGGCCTTGATGTCTACCGCCACCTGAGCCAGCGGTCGCAGCCCCCAGTGCAGAATCAGCATCTGCGTCAGCAGCAGCAAACCCGCGGCCCCACCGAGCCACAGCAGCAGGGTGGTCTCGAATTGACCGATCTCCGCCCCCAGTTCGTCCAGCCGGGCGGCCACGCTGAAGGTAAACTGCCGCGCCGCACTGCCCTGGACTTCCCAGCCCACGCCAAAACTGTAGACCAGCAATGTCTCGCCGTCGGCGCGGACCCGGGACCAGGACGCGCGACCCGGTGTCAATCCACGCACAAATGGAAGGTTCAGCCCCACCATGGACGGCGAGCGCCACAGCACCTCGCCTTCGTCGCCGCTGATCTCGGCATAGCGGCCGGATCCGGGCACCTCGAAGCGGCTCTCGTGCAGGCCACGTGGGACGTCCAGCTTGCCCGCACGCAGTTCAGCGGCCGCCAGAAGGGCGAACACCTCGCCCCGCATCCGGGCACGCAACGCCCCCTCGGCGCTATCGCGATACGCCCGATCCAGTGCCACCGCGGTACCGCCCAGGAACACCGCCAGCACCAGCAGCGAGGACAGCAGCAGACGGCGGCGGATCGACCCCATCAGGCTCGGGGCAGCGCCAGTCGGTAACCCCGCCCGCGCAGGGTTTCAATCGGATTCAGGCACTCGTCGGGATCGAGCTTCTGGCGCAGGCGACGGATAAACACTTCCAGCACGTTACTGTCGCGGCTGGCGTCATCCGGGTACAGGTGCTCGGTCAGCTCGGTCTTGGACACCACTTCGCCAGCGTGCAGCATGAGGTAGGCCAGAAGCTGGTACTCATAAGCGGTCAGGTCGAGTTCGGCATCTTCCAGGTAGGCGCGCTGCTCGCGTGTATCGAGCTTCAGCGGCGGACAGGCGATGACGCTATCGGCCCAGCCGCCGGTGCGCCGAACCAGCGCCCGCAGGCGAGCCACCAGCTCCGGCATCTGGAATGGCTTGACCAGGTAATCGTCGGCGCCGGCGTCCAGCCCGGCGACTTTGTCCTGCCAGCGGTCGCGGGCAGTCAGAATAAGGATCGGATATCGACAGCCGCGCGAGCGCAGGCGGCGGATCACCGACATGCCGTCGCGACGCGGCAAGCCGAGGTCGATAACCGCTATGTCATAGGGATATTCGAGCCCGAAATATTCCGCTTCAATGCCATCCCCAGCGCTGTCCACCACGAAGCCGGCAGCGGTAATTCCGGTTACCAGTTGCTTGCGCAGCGCAGCATCATCTTCCACTACCAGCCCACGCATGGCGTACTCCCGGCCTCAGTCGTCCCGATGCCGGTCGGTGTCGTCCCGACGCGGATCAACGTAGCGTTCGCGTACATAGCCATCGGGGGTCAACACCCGCACCCGGTAGCCACGATCGTCGGTCGGTTCCGAGCGCAGGACCCGACCCCGCTCGTCACGACGCACCGCGTTGGCAGCCCGCCCCGCATCGCGGTCGTAGTGGTCATGGCGATCGGGACCACGGAACGACCGCGACTCATCGCGCCGCGTGCCGAGCGAACGATGGGCAGGCTCATCACGCCGATATTGGCCCTTCGCGCGGCCTTGGCCACGCTCATGGCGATCGTCGTAATGACTGTCGTGATCGCGCCGATCCGAGTCATCCCGACCCTTGTCAGGACCAGCCCAGGCGGGTAGCGCGACTGCCAGCAGCAGCACGCCACCCACCAGATACCTAGCCCTGTGTTTCATGGTCCGGCTCCAACATTCAGCATGGGTGCTCAGTAATCGTATTGCGGCTGCACCGCCACCCGCACGCGAATCCGATCGCCCGGGTCGTAATCGGTAATCGTCACGTGTTCGCGACCCGCGTAGGCGTAGGTCACGCGATAACCGTCGTTACGCTGTTCCCGAGTGTACTCGTGGCGTACGTCGCAGCGCTCGCGTGAGGTGTAGTAGCCGTCATCGACGCGGCGGCGCGCGCTCATATCCCGACCCACGGAGGCGCCCAGCACCGTGCCGGCCGCAGTGGCAAGACCGTGGTGACTCCCACCCACCTGGTGGCCGAGTACTCCACCGACGATGCCGCCCAGGATGGTTCCGGTGTGCGAGCGATAGGCGGGCCGTTCCACGTAGACCTCTTCGTCCCAGCACTCGCGGCGTGGCCGGTCAACACGCACCGTGCGATACAGTGGCTCCACGCGCACCACCGGTGCGTCCACGTAATAGCGTTCGTTGTCACCGCGATGACCCGCCACTGCGTTGCTGGCGCAGCTCGAAAGCAGGGGTACCAACAGCAGCAATTTTGTCAGTTTCATGTCGTGTCCTCCGCGTGCGGGCGACCGTTAATAATCGTGATGGCTGTAGTCGAACAGGAACTCGACCAGGCCTCCGTGGCCATAGCCGTTGTGCCCACAACCCCGATGATGTCGGTGGTGACTTGGCCGGTAGTAATAGCCCGGCGACGAGTAGTAGTGACCATAGGAGCGATGGCCCCATCCGTTGTGGTGCCCATAAGAGCGATGGCCCCGGCCGCTGTAATGCTTGCCATGATGGGAATCCCCACGACGGTAGTCACCGCGACCACCCCAACTGTTTCCCAGGTGACGGTTGTGCGAATCGCCCCGATAAGCACGGTCATGTCCGGACTGCTGATGCTCGCCACGGTAGCTGTCGCGGGCCGAAACGGGCGACACCACCAGCAAGGCGCCGGCAAACGCCGACACCAGCAGCAAATTTTTGAGTACCCTTTTAGCAGTCATGGCAGGTTCCCCTGACGTACCAGGGCGGGGCCAATCCCCGCCGCGTGACAGCACCTTAAGCAAGCGTGCCTTAACCCACGCTGAACGCGCTCAGTGCCCGGACCCGCGTAATCAACCATCAGGAATCGCCATGCTCAAACACTGCTTTCTGCTTCTGTCCCTCACACTGCTCACCGCCTGCGCCACCTCACCACTGGGCCGCAGTCAGCTGCAACTGTTCTCGGATACCGACTTGTCGCAGATGGGCCTGGCCGCCTACGACGACATTCGCAAAAAGGAGCCGCGCGACAACGATCCGGCGGCCAACGCGTATGTGCGCTGTGTGGCCAATGCCATTACCGCGGTGCTGCCGAGTGGCGGCGAGGCTTGGGAGGTCACTCTGTTCCGCGATGACTCGGCCAACGCCTTTGCGCTGCCGGGCGGCAAGATTGGCGTTAACAGTGGCCTGCTCAAGGTGGCAGGCAACCCGAGTCAGCTGGCCACCGTGATCGGCCACGAGGTGGCGCACGTGCTGGCCCGCCACTCTGGCGAGCGCCTGTCGAATCAGGCCGCGGTCGATACCGGCCTGCAGGCGGCCCAGGCCATCAGTGGCGGCATGACGCCCGCCAAGCAGCAACTGATGGGCCTGCTCGGTGTCGGCGCGCAAGTCGGCGTGCTACTGCCATTTTCGCGCACCCAGGAGAGCGAAGCCGATTTGCTGGGACTGGACCTGATGGCGCGTGCCGGCTTCGACCCACGCCAGAGCGTCAACCTGTGGCAGAACATGGAACGCGCCAGCGGTGGCGGCCCACCGGCGTTCCTGTCTACCCACCCGTCGCCCGGTGGCCGTATCGCGGCCCTCCAGAACCGAATTCCGCAGGCGCTGGAGCTTTACCAGCAAGCCCAGGCAAGCAGTCGCAAGCCCGCTTGCCGGGTGCCTTGATCGGCTAACCGAAGGCATTCCGCCGGCGCCAGGCGGTCATCGAATAATCGGATCAAAACCAGATAAGGAGCGAGGCGGTGGAAACGGATTTCATTATCGTAGGGGCAGGTTCTGCCGGCTGTGTGCTGGCCAATCGCCTGACCGCGAGCGGCAAGCACAGCGTGCTGCTATTAGAAGCAGGCAAGGACGACAACAGCTTCATCGTGCGCATGCCAAAGGGCTTTGGCAAGCTGATGTTCGACCAGCATCATGTGCGCCGTTTCGACACCGAACCGGAGCCCGGCAACGGCAATGCCTCCGAGTCCTGGCCGCGCGGGCGCATGCTCGGCGGCTCCAGTACTGTCAATGGCATGTTCTACACGCGCGGCCAGCCCGAGGACTTCGACAGCTGGGCAGCCGCCGGCAACCCCGGCTGGGGCTGGGCCGAGCTAGGCCCGTG
This sequence comes from Immundisolibacter sp., assembly GCF_041601295.1. Lineage (NCBI taxonomy): Bacteria > Pseudomonadati > Pseudomonadota > Gammaproteobacteria > Immundisolibacterales > Immundisolibacteraceae > Immundisolibacter > Immundisolibacter sp. The sequence goes on along the minus strand of NZ_JBFIII010000011.1, from coordinate 16,716 downwards.
TTTCAAGGCCATGGAAGACCACGAACTGGGCGCCGACGAGGTGCGTGGCGTCGGCGGGCCACTGCACATCAGCAATCATCCCAATCCACACCCGCTGTGCGACGCCGCCATCGCCGCCGGCGGCCGGCTGGGTCTGACGGTCAAAAACGACCTGAACCGGCCCGAGCAGGAAGGCATCGGCTACGTACAGTTCACCATCCGCAACGGCCGCCGCGAGGACGCCGCTACCGCCTTTGTACGGCCGATCCGGCAGCGCAAGAATCTCCAGATCGTGACCGACTTCCTGACCGAACGGGTTCTGTTCGAGGGCACCCGGGCGGTCGGTGTGGTCGGCAGGCGCGCGGGTATCGAGCAGGAGTTTCGCGCCCGCAAGGAGGTCATCATTGCCGCCGGCACCCTGCAGTCGCCCCAGCTGCTGCAACTGTCAGGCATTGGGCCAGCCGAGCACCTCACAGGCCTGGGCATCGACGTTATCAATGATCTGCCAGGCGTCGGCCAGAACCTGCGCGAGCACCGGATGATGTTCGTACAGTTTCGACTCAAGCAGGCGCTGAGCCTGAACCGTGAATTCGGCGGCTGGCGCCTGGTCAAGAACCTGCTGCGGTACGTGCTCGACCGCAAGGGTTTGATGGCCACCGGCTCACATGATGTGGTGGCCTTCGTGCGTACCCTGCCGGAACTGACCCGGCCGGACGCCGAGCTGGTCATGGCGCCGTTTTCGCTGGTGCCCGGCAAGCTGTCGATGGCGTTTGAAAAAGCCCACGGCGTGCAGATTTTCGGCTATCAGCTGCGGCCCGAAAGCCAGGGCAGCGTGATGATCAGCAGCAAGGACCCGGCCGCGGCGCCGACCATCCGCTCCGGCTTTTTCACTGCCGACGAGGACCGCCAGATGAGCGGCCGCATCCTGCGCTACATCCGCCAGCTGGCGGCCCAGGCGCCGCTAGCCGATTATTTGGTAGAAGAAACCACTCCCGGCCCCGCTGTGCAGTCCGACCAGGACGCGCTGGCCTACCACAGCGATTTCGGCGGCCCGGTGGCGCATCCGGCCGGCACCTGCAAGATGGGCCACGACACTCAGGCGGTGGTCGATGCGCGGCTGCGGGTCCACGGCGTCACCGGCTTGCGCGTGATCGACTGCTCCATCATGCCGACCCTGGTGTCGGCCCACAGCAACGCCGCCACCATGGCTATCGCCTGGCGCGGCGCGCAGTTGATCGAGGACGACTGGCCGTAACAGGGCGCCTGAACGAAGCTCAGCAGCAGCGCCGCACGCCGGTCCACGCGTCGGCCTGAAATCGCCGAAAAAACGCCCGTCGGTCGAGCGGCGTCTGACCTGGGTGAGCGCTGGCCTGGTGGGCCAGATAACGTTCGTAGGCGTCGTCACCCGAGACCTCGCGCAGCCAGGCCCACAGCATCCGCAACGCCTTCACGCCGGGCTCCTGGCTGGCTCGGCGGTTTGCCCATGGCGCAAGTGGCGCAGGCATACCCGCGCGGTATCGGCCAGGATCAGCCACAACAGGCCGGCGAAGACAATCGTCAACCAACCATCCAGGCGCTGGTTGAAGATCAGCTGCGGCGCCAGCGCGGCTTTTTCAGGCGGCAGCAGACCCGCCGCCAGTTTGTGCGCCAGATCGTCGGCGCCGGCAAAGAAGCCGAGCCGTGGGTCATCGCTCATCACCTTTTGCCAGGCGGCGGTACTGGTGACCGCCGTCAGCCAGGCAAGCGGCAGCGAGGTCACCCAGAAATAGCGCTCACGGCCGGACCTGACCAGGATGCCAGTGCACACGCACAGAGCAATGGCGGCGAGTATCTGGTTGGAGATGCCAAACAGGGGCCACAGGATGTTGACCCCGCCCGCCGGATCAATGACGCCGATGTACAGAAAATAACCCCAGGCAGCCACGAACAAGCCGCTGCAGAGCAGCACCGACGGATACCACGCCGTGCGACCCAGCGCCGGCACGAGGTTGCCCAGCATGTCCTGCAGCATGAAACGTCCCACCCGGGTGCCGGCATCCAGCGTGGTCAGGATAAAAATCGCCTCGAACATGATGGCGAAGTGGTACCAGACCGCCAGCAGCCCCTGCCCGAACGCACCGCTAAAAATACTGGCCATGCCAACGGCCAGGGACGGCGCGCCGCCGGTACGACCGAACAGGGTCGCCTCGCCCATGTCCCGCGCCAGCGTCTGCATCTGTTCCAGCGCCACCGGGAAGCCCCAGGACGAAATGGTGGCCACGGCCGCGGCGCCCTCGCCCACCACCCCCGGCGACGTGTTGATGGCGAAGAATACGCCCGGCTCCAGCACGCAGGCGGCAATCATTGCCATGACGGCCACAAACGACTCCAGCATCATGCTGCCGTAGCCAATCATGTGGACGTCGCGCTCATCCATCAGCAGCTTGGGCGTGGTGCCGGAACTGACCAGCGCGTGAAACCCGGAGATGGCGCCGCAGGCAATGGTGATGAACACGAACGGAAACACCTTGCCGGCAAAGATCGGGCCGGTGCCGTCCACGAACTGCGTCGTGGCCGGCATGTGCAAGACCGGATTCAGCCAGATGATGGCCACCGCCAGCAGCGCAATGGTGCCCAGCTTCATGAAGGTCGACAGGTAATCGCGTGGCGCCAGCAGCAGCCAGACCGGCACCACCGCCGCCACGAAGCCATAGATCATGATGCCGTAGGCGATGGTCAACGGACCGTGGTCGAACCAGGTGCGCAGCAACGGATGCTGGTCCACCCAGCCGCCGCCCCACACCGCGAGCAGCAGCAGCGCAATGCCAATGGCGCTGCCCTCCAGCACCCGGCCCGGGCGGATGCTGCGCATGTAGATGCCCACCAGCACCGCAATCGGGATGGTGGCGACCACTGTCGCCGTGGCCCAGGGGCTGTGTTTCATGGCGTTCACGATGATCAGACCGAGCACCGAGATCAGGATCACCAGGATCAGCATCGTGCCGACCTGCGCCGCAACGCCACCGACCGGGCCGAGTTCCTCGCGCGCCATCTGCCCCAGGCTGCGGCCATTGCGCCGGGTCGAGAAAAACAGCACCGTCATGTCCTGGATGCAGCCACCCAGCACGGCGCCGATCAGAATCCACAGCGTGCCCGGCAAGTAGCCGAACTGCGCCGCCAGGGTTGGCCCGATCAGCGGCCCTGGCCCGGCGATGGCCGCGAAATGGTGGCCAAACACCACCCAGCGGTTGGTGGGCACGAAATCCCGGCCGTCGTTGATCCGGACCGCGGGGGTCACCTGGCTGCCGTCCACCAGCAGCACCCGCGTCGCCACCCAGGCACCGTAAACACGAAAACCGATGGCATACACGCACACCGCGGCCGCGATCAGCCACCAGGCGTTGATCGGCTCGCCGCGCGCCAGCGCGATGCCGCCGAAGGCGGTCACGCCGAGTCCGACCACCACCAGCCAAAATACCGTCTTGCGAAGCGATGCCATGTCGTCCTCCCTCTCATGTGTCACCCGCTGCCGCACGCACGGCCACGGGGCGCCAATCGTACCTTTCGCGGTGCGGTTTTCCGCGGCTGACCGTGAGCTATGCTGGAGGCCATGATTCCAGAACCCTGCAGATGAGCCAGACCGAAGCCGAGAAATGGGAAGCCCGTTACCGCGCCGGCAGCGCAAGGTATGCCGCCCGGCCGTCAGCGTTCGTGCTGGACTGGCTGAAACGGGTGCCCCAGGGGCGGGCGCTGGATGTCGCCTGTGGGCTCGGCGCCACCGCCATTGCCCTGGCGCAGGCGGGCTTCGCGGTGGACGCCATCGACATCGCCCCAACCGCGCTTGACCGCGCGCGCGAACAGGCCAAGATCGGCAACCAACAGATCAACTGGATCTGCGCGGATATCGCTGATTACCGGCTCCCGGATGCCCGTTATGAACTGATCGTGAACATCCAGTTCGTAAACCGCGACCTCGTTGCACAGTTTGCCGACGCCCTGGCACCGGGTGGCTGGGTGCTGTTCGAGCAACACCTGCGCTGGCCACAGCCGGTGGCCGGGCCATCTTCGTCGCGCTTTCGGCTGCGCCCGGGCGAGCTGCGCCACCTGCTATGGCCACTCGATATCGTTCACTACCACGAGGGTCTGGTTGCCGGCGACCTGCCGGACGCGCCGTTGGCCCTGGCACGCGCCGCGGCGCGCATGCCGACATCCGCGCCCTGACCCTCGCGATGAACGCGGGTGCCGCCCCCAACAGCACGTAAAATGGACGCCGAATTCAGGACGCCCGCGCAGGAAGAAACATGGACAGTAGCGACCTCAACGTGATCCGTGCCGTCCTCGGCTGGGTGCGGGCCGGCACGCGCGCGCACCTGGTTACCGTCACCCAGACTTGGGGTTCATCGCCGCGTCCGGCCGGTTCGCTGCTGGCGGTGGGCGGCGCTGGCCAACTCACAGGATCGGTGTCCGGCGGCTGCGTCGAGGATGATCTGGTCACCAAACTGCGCAGCGGCGAGGTTGCCGCCGACGGCCCGCAGCGCGTGATCTACGGCCTCAGCCGCGAGGAGGGCGAGCGCTTCGGCCTGCCCTGTGGCGGCACGCTGGAGCTGGTCTGCGAACCGATCGGCTCGGCAGGCGATTTCGACGCCGTGCTGGAGACCCTGGAGCAGCGTCACGCGGTAGCTCGCGAGCTCAATCTTACCGATGGCGCCAGTCGACTCTTGCCGGCCGGCCCGCACACCGCGGCCTGCCGTGTCCGCGACGACGTGATGCACAAGGTGTTCGGACCGCAGTGGCAGCTGGTCATCATCGGCGCGGCGGAACTGTCCCGCTGCATTGCCGAGCTGGCGCAGGCGCTCGATTATCACGTGCTGGTATGCGACCCGCGCCAGGACTACGCGTCAACCTGGAACGTACCCGGCACCGAGCTTGTGCCGGGCCTGCCCGACGCCGTGATCCGCGAACGGGTGACCGACCAGCGCTCGGCTGTGATCACGCTCACCCACGACCCGCGGGTGGACGACCTGGCCTTGATGCAGGCGCTGGAATCGCCCGCTTTTTATGTCGGCGCACTCGGTTCGCAGCGTACCACCGACAAACGCCTGCTGCGCCTGCGCGAGCTTGACCTGCCGGCCGAGGCCATCGCGCGCCTGCACGCGCCCATCGGCCTGCCGATTGGCTCGCACGCGCCGATGGAAATCGCGGTCGCCATCGCGGCCGAGCTCATCGCGGCGCGTAATGGCGCGCTGGCCACCGCCCATGCACGCCTGCTGGATCGCGAGCAACGACCGACGCCCGCCTGCGCATGACGGCACACAGATGACGGCTGGCATTCTGCTCGCGGCAGGCTCCGCCTCGCGCTTTGGCGCCCAAAAGCTCCTGGCGCCGCTGCATGGCCGCCCATTGGTCCTGCATGCGCTCACCGCCCTGCTACCGGCGGTGGAACATCTCATTGCCGTGGTGGGGCCCAATAACGACACACTTGCTGCGCTGCTGGCACATGCGGGCGCCAGCGTGGTGGTGTGCGACGACGCCGCGCTCGGGATGGGTCACAGCCTGGCTTGCGGTGCGCGTCACGCGCCAACCGGAGTCGACCTGCTGATCGCGCTCGGCGACATGCCGCAAGTGACCACCACCAGCGTCAGACTGATCGCCGCCGCACTTACCGATGGCGCTGGCATCGCGGTGCCGGTGTATGCCGGCCAGCGCGGCCACCCGGTGGGCTTCGCAGCCCGCTTCACCCCCTTGCTCTGCGGATTGACGAAGGACCAGGGAGCACGAACCGTGCTCCTGGCCCATGCCGATGCGGTACAGGAATTCGCCGTCGACGACCCCGGCGTGCTCGCCGATGTGGACACCCCGGCGGACTTACAGCGTTTGTCCGAAAATCCCGCAGGTTAACGGCTGCGCTAACGCCGCTACCGCGGGTCACGGATTTCGGCATCGCGACAGTCCGGGGTATGCTAGTTTGAAGACTGATCGATCGGTCATCGTGTCCTGTCTCATCCCCATTGAATCAGGTTGCAATCACTGCGCCAACGGCGGCGCGGTGCGGCTGTTTTTTTGCGTTTTTTCACCCAACTCCTGGAGGTACGCCATTCACGTAACCCGCTCCCATCACCCTTTCATCCAGCGCCGGCAGCATCAGTCGGCATCACCTACAAGGACAAGGAAGACCATGTTCAAGAAATCTGCGCTGGCCATCAGCGTACTGGCCCTGTGTGGCCTGACTGCCACCGCGACCGGGCAAGATGCCCCTGTCGGCACCGTCATCAGCGCTGCCAATATCGACCAGATGAAAACTCAAACCTTCGAAGGCAAGGCTATTTCTGATCTGATTCTGCCAACGCAGGAAAGGATGATCCGGGAATTCGGCCTGCAGATGCGCCTGCAAACCGCATCCGAGGTCCAGGTGGACCCCAGGCTGATTGCCCTGACCGAGCAGCATGCTGGCAAGGCGAGCATCAATTCGCAGACCGGGGTACTGGAAAATTTCGCCGGTGGTCTGCCATTCGCCAGCATTGACGCCAGCAACCCGGCCGACGGCGTCAAGGTGGCCCAGAATTTCATGCGTGGGCCGTGGTACGCCGACGTGCTTGACTACAACCCAATGTACTTTGCGCTGATCGACGGCCGGAAAGGCCTGGACCGCGAGCAGCAGTGGCGATTCGGGCGATACATGGCCGACGGCGCTATCGACCCGGCACTGGCCGACCCTAAAGGCCAGATCGCGAAGTACGAAGTCGTGCTCAACAAATACCCCAACGACACGCGCGGCCTGGGCGTGGTCACCATCCAGTACACCGACGCCCGCCTGCCGGACGTCTATGCCTATATCCGCAGCGTGCGCCGCGTGCGCCGCCTGTCCAGCAATGCCTGGGCCGACCCCCTGTCCGCAACCGACCTGTTGAACGACGAGTCGTTCGGCATGAATGCGGATCCGTCCTGGTACAAGGGATGGAAGCTGGTCGGCAAGCGCTGGATTCTGGCAATCGCCCATTCCAGCGTTCGCTTCGATCCATCGGTAGGCTCCGGAGAGGCGCGCTTTCCGATGATCGACCTGCAGCAGGCGCCGCACTGGAACGTGCTGGACGATTGGGAGCCACGTGAGGTTCTCATCGTTGAGGCCACACCCAACCAAGGGCACCTGGTAAGCCGCAAAGTACAGTACTACGATGCTCAAACCTACGCGCCGATGCTGCACTGGCAGGAGTTCTACGACAAGAAGAACGAACTGTGGCGCATCGAGAACTGCAACTACCGGCAGGGCCAGCGCGACGACGGCACCAACGGACCAACCGTGTCCTTCGTGGGTGTTTACGACCTGCAGCGCTTGCACGCCTCCTTGGTGTTCACAGACCCGCAGGGCCGCCATAATTACCCGAATGCCAAAGCCAGCGACTTCACTCCGGACGCAATCCCGCGCCTGATCAACTAATGCCAGGGGCGGCCCAGGCCAAAAGCTGAAACCTGAATGCCCGTCGGTCCTGTGGCCGACGGGCATTTTTAGCTACCGCTGCGCAGCCTCGCCCACGGGTGGTACTTTTGCTGCGACTTGAGGATCCCCTGGTCCAGGCAGCGATCCTGAAACATTCACGCCCGAGGAAACCCCGTGGAAAAATCCGAATTCTTCGCCGACGCCCGCACCGACACCCAGGGCCCGCTGACCGGCATCCGTGTGCTGGAAGCCACCAATTACGCATCAGGCCCGGTATGCGGCATGATCCTGTCCGACCTGGGCGCCGAGTCGGTCAAGTGCGAGCTACCCGGCACCGGCGACCCAAACCGCTTCGTGCCGCCGTTCATCAAGGACCAGCGCGACGGCGAATCGTCCGTGGTCTACAACACCATGAACCGGGGCAAGCGCTGCGTGACGCTGGACTTTCGCAAACCCGAAGGCCAGGAACTGTTCCGCCGCCTGGCGGCCAACGCCGACGTCCTGATCGAGAACTTCTCGCCCGGCACCATGGACGCCTGGGGCATCGGCTACCAGGCCATCCGCGCCATCAAGCCGGACATCATCTACACGTCGATTTCGGGCTTTGGCCAGTTCGGGCCGTTATCCCACAAGAAGGGCTTCGACCCCGTCGGCCAGGCCATGGGCGGGCTGATGAGCGTGACCGGCGAGTCCGGCGGCCGGCCGCTGCGCGCCGGCACCGTGATTGCCGACGACATGGCCGGCTGGCAGGCAGCCATCGGTACGCTCGCCGCCCTGCACCACCACACTAAAACCGGCGAGGGCCAGCAGGTGGATGCCTGTCTGACCGACTCGCAGCTGTACGCCACTTCGTACGACATCATGGCGGCCGCCGAAACCGGTCACATCTGGCAGCGCTCGGGCAACGCGATCGGCGGCGGCGCACTCATGAACACCTATCGCACCTCAGACGACCACTGGCTGTGCCTGTTCGCACCGTTCGAAAAGCAGTGGCAGGCCCTGTGCGTCGTCATGGGCCAGCCGGAACTGGCCAGCGACCCGCGCTGCTCGGACTGGAACGCCCGCGTTGCCAACGCTGAATTCATTGATCTTGAAGTTGCCGCCTGGATCGCGACCATGACCGCCGACCAGGCCGAGGCCACGCTCGAAGCAGCCGACCTGGTCGCCGCACGGGTGATGGACTTTGGCGATATCGTCAAGTTCCCGCACTACCACGCCCGGGACATGATCGTGAAAGCCGAGCACGCCGTGCACGGCCCCATTACGCATTACGGCGTTGCCACCAAGCACTCGCGCACCCCGGGCGGCGTGCGCCGGGCAGCGCCGCTACTGGGCGAACACAATGCGCAGATATTCGGTGGAGAGCTTGGCCTGGGCGCGGCCGAACTGGCCGACCTGAAGACGAAAAAGATCATCTGAGCCATGCCGGCACCGCCACCCCTGCTGGAGCAGATTCGTGCCCTGGTGGCCACGCCCTCGATCAGCAGCTTCGAACCGGAGCGAAACAGCAGTAACCGGGCGGTCATCGACCTGCTGGCCAGCTGGCTCGAAGACCTGGGCTTCCGTATCGAAATCCAGGACCTGGAAACCACTCCGGCCAAGGCCAACCTCATCGCCACCCTCGGCCAGGGCGACGATGGGCTGATCCTGGCCGGCCACACCGACACCGTACCCTGCGACCCGGCACTGTGGCGGCGCGATCCGTTCACCCTGCACCAGGCCGATGACCGCCTGTATGGCTTGGGTACCGCCGACATGAAGGCGTTCCTGGCGCTCGCCATCGAGGCCGTGCGCGACCTGCGCGTCCGCGACCTCAAGCGACCCCTGGTGCTGCTCGCCACCGCCGACGAAGAAAGCGGCATGCTCGGCGCTCGCACGCTGGCCGCCGCCGGGCGACGCCTGGGCCAGCACTGCATCATTGGCGAGCCGACGGGCCTCAAGCCGATCCGCCAGCACAAGGGCGTCATGGACGAGCGCATCCGACTTATTGGCCAGTCCGGCCACAGCAGCGACCCCACCCTGGGCAACAGCGCGCTCGAAGGCATGCACGCGGTGATCGGCGTCCTGCTCGCCTGGCGCTCGGAACTACAACTGCGCCACCGCGATGCGGCCTTCAGCGTGCCCGTTCCCACGATGAACCTGGGCCACATCCACGGCGGCGACAACCCTAATCGCATCTGCGGGGAGTGCGAGCTGACGCTAGACCTGCGTCCATTGCCCGGCATGTCCATGTCCGACCTGCGCGCGGACTTACGTGCACGCGTGCAGGCCGTAGCCGACACGCGGGGACTGGCGGTGGAATTCGAGGCCATCTTCGACGGTCTGCCGCCCCTGGCCACGTCTGCCGACGCGCACATCGTGCGCCTGGCCGAACAGCTGGCCGGCGCCAGCGCCGGATCGGCCGCGTTTGGCACCGAGGGTCCGTACTACAACGCACTGGGCAGCGAAACCGTCATCCTCGGCCCGGGCGACATCGCCCAGGCTCACCAGCCCAACGAGTATCTGGCACTGGACAGACTCACGCCCACGATCGCGATCCTGCAGCGGGCGATTGGCCGGCTGTGTAGGCAATAAGAAGGCATTTACGTAGCGTGGAGGCTGGCGGAGCTGGTTCGGCGAACGTCAAATTCGGAAAATAGTCGATTTATAGTCGATGAGGTGTAGCTATACCTACTGGTTATGTGCGAGCATCCGCCGCACGCCTTCCAAGGCGCAGCGGGGGGAGATGTGTGCTCTCAAGCGTCCTGCTGGCGGCTAGGTGGGTCGTAGGTAGCAGAGAGAGCTAGGACAGGGGTTATCTTAATAAATTAAAAACGGAGTGTTTGAGAATGAGAATCAGGGAATTCATGCTGAATGCTTCAATTGTTGTCGCTGCAATGTCTGCCAGCACGGCTGTATTTGCTGAGACCAAGGCGGCCGGCTCCGGTCCAAATCCGTATGCTGACTGTGGCATTGGAGCCGCTCTTTTTAATGAGACAAAATGGGCCGCCGTTACTTCCAACGTAATCTGGGATCTTGGCATCACCGCAATCACCTCGGCGACGTCAAGCCCGGAAACCTGTTCCGGGAAGAAATTAGTGGCTGCTCTCTTCATTCGCGACACCTATGCAAACCTAGTTGAAGAAACTGCGGCGGGCCAAGGCGAGCATCTGACGACGGCGCTAAATATCTTCGGATGTGGGGAATCGCGTCAAGCAGTCGCCACACAAGCAATTCGAGGCGCAATGGGACACGCTGTGTCGGCTCCGGATTATAGTGACCTGCCACATCTCGATAAAGCCGCGAATTTTTACTCGATTATTGAGAATTCTGTAAACAATAGCTGTTCCGCGTAGTATATTTTGGCTGCTGGTCTTTAATCTGATCAGCAGCCATTTTTTTGTGTAACTCTGTGTTGCGCCGCCTCGCGTTAGGCCTTTGGCCGTATTTTCTAGGCTTTCTTTTAAGCTCGGCCGTGGCTCAGGACCACCTTCCTGCCCAAGTACTCCAGCTCGCGTCCGATCCAGGGTGGCTCCGATTGGGCCACTATGAGAAGGATGCAGGTAGCCCTACCGGTTGGAGTAGCTCCATCCGGGATGATTTTCTATTGGACGCCAACGGTAGAACCGACCCGGCCGCGGAGCTGAACACTACGATAACCGCCTTGGTTGCGCCTCCCCCAGTTGATCCAGACCGGCATGCACAGTGTCGTTTCCCGGCGCGAATGCAGTGGCTGGAGGCCAGGATGGGAGGTATCCCAGGCCTGACAGAACGAATGAAATGCCCTGCGTTCGATGGGTGGACCCGATCAGGAAGCGTTTCTTCTCTCAGTATCGTTTTCGCTACGGGTTACTTGGGAAATCCGGCCTCTTACTACGGCCACACACTACTCAAATTCAATTTTGGGGGCGATGAAGGGCAAACACGACTGATGGATGTCAGCGTCAATTTCGGAGCGATACTGACAAAGCAGGATGGCCCCGTTACTTATATAGTAAAAAGCCTTACCAGAGGATATGACGCGGGCTTTAGTCACATCCATTTTTATTTCCACAACCACAATTACGGAGATAACGAATTACGGGACCTGTGGGAGTATAGGCTAGACCTTCCCCATGAAGCAGTAAATCTAATTGTTGCACATGCCTGGGAAGTGCTTGGAAAGCGATACACCTATGATTTTTTAAAAAAGAATTGTGCCTATCGGATAGCTGAGATAATTGAAATTGTCGATGGCTTGAAGATAATTCAAAAAAGATCAGCATGGATCATTCCTCAAGCCTTAATCGAGGAACTCGCCGTGGCAGAATATCGCGGTAGAAAACTATTGTCCGATGTGACCTATCTCCCATCCCGACAATCCCGATTCTACGCGAGGTACTTGAATCTCTCAGCGCAAGAAACCGATTCGTTCAGAAATTTGGTTAATCGGCGGGAATTCTTCGACGGACGGCAGTTTCAGGCGCTGCAAACATCATCCCGGCAGTTGGTGCTTGATGCAATTCTCGACTATTATCAGTTTGTTGCAAATCCTCTCGAAATGGCTCCGGCAGAAACTAAAGAGGAATACAGGAAGGCATTGTCAGCGCGCTATCAGGAACCACCTGGCTCGCCAGAACTCAAGCCTCGACAGCCACGGTCTCCGCACCTCGCGCGTCCCTTGGGCTGGAGTCAAGTTTCATGGCGGCACAACACCGATACTGGAAACGCATTGTCAATCCGACTCAGGCCAGCCTACTACGACGTTCTAGACGCAGATAGCGGACATGTGCGCAATGCCTCTCTTGTTATGGGTGACCTACAGCTTGGCCTTTATAAGAATCGGGTCCGTATTGATAAATTCGACCTGTTTGGCGTGGACAGCGCGAACCCTGGACTAACCGGCCTACCAGGAGACAAAGGAACCACATGGAAAATACACGTGGGCGCCGAGCAGGCGAGACTGGCCTGTCAAGACTGCCTGGTGGCTCGTGTGCAAGGCGATTACGGTTACGGGCGACAGTGGCCGAGAGGGCTATTTGGCGCTGTTTACGTGGGAAGTGCGCTTCAGAATCCTCAGGCTGGTCAGGGAGTTGGCTATGCTCGAACATCAATGAGCTTCATTCTTCATCAAAGCGACCAACTTGGAATGAAGCTAGGCTACGAACAACGGTTTCCAATGGCCGGTAAGATCGGAAACTACGGAGTGACCAGCACTGAAATGCGCTGGGCCATTGCCCCCGATAGTGACTTGCGTTTGAGCTACGAACACGATCGAGCGCAGCAAATCAGTGTCGGCCTCGGAATATATTGGTAGTCCCCGGCGCAACAGGCTGCCCGCCTCTGCGGGTAGAGCCGCCCGCAGCGGCGGCTTGATCGTGTCCATAGCGGCGAATTGCCCGCTTGGGGCTCACCGAACCTGAATGCGTACAACCTGCCTCTTCCGGATTGCGGTCCCATATAAGCAGTAGACTTGAGTATGACGGGGAGAGTCATGTCCCATTTTCCAAGCCCACTCCACAATCTTCCGAGATTTGAAGGGCCGTTCGAGGCACTCAGGTTGGCGGCCAAGGACTGTGAGGTTCTGTTTGCCTCTTACCCCGCAGACACGACTATCGCTGCGCACAGCCATGAAACCGAGAATGTGGGAGTCATCACCAAGGGAGAGCTTCTGCTCACGATAGACGGAAAAGAAACACGATCTGGCCATCGGAATGTGATATCACGTCCCAGCAGGGACAACGCATGCCGCGCGCTTTGAAACAGAAACATCGGAAATAGAGTTCTGGTTTTCTGTGGCCTGGCTCTGGCAGCACGCCTTGAACAAACCCTGTGCGCCGAGCCAGTCTTTGCAAGCGAAAGTCTCGCCAAGGCGTCGCGCGCATCCGGCGCGAAGCCCCGGCCGCAACATTAGGCCTGCGCGTTCTTCTTTGACACGTCGACGCTAACCGGACCGCCCGCCCCCAGCCATTCGATTCGGTACAAGTCTCGGCGTCGATCGAGGTAGTTCCTTACCGATCCCTCATTCTGAAGCTCCTTGAGCTTTTCCAGATCCAGGTCGACGATGAGCGTCATCTCGGTGTTCGGCGTGGTCTCGGCCATGATCGCGTCGTGCGGAAAGGCAAAATCCGAGGGCGAAAACACCGCCGTTTGCGCGTATTGAATGTCGGCGTTATCGACTTTTGGCAAATTACCGACACTGCCGGCAATTGCCACATAACACTCATTTTCGATGGCCCGCGCCTGGGCGCAACAGCGCACCCGCAGATAACCATTCTTGGTGTCAGTCCAGAACGGAACAAACAATATCTGCATCCCATGCTCTGCCTGTAACCGCGCCAGTTCCGGGAATTCCACGTCGTAGCAGATCAGGATGCCAATTCTCCCAAAGTCGGTATCGAAAACCCGCAGGCCGTCGCCACCCTGCATGATCCAGGCGCGCTTCTCGTGCGGCGTTGGATGCAGTTTGTACTGTCTTTCCAGCGTTCCATTACGCCGGCAAAAGAAGGCAACGTTCAGCAATTCGTCGTCTTCGATAACCGGCATGGACCCCGCGATGATATTGATGTTGTAGGAAACCGCGAGCTTCGAGATTGCCTCGACAATTTCATCCGTATAGGAAGCCAACGCCTTTATCGCATCAAACGAATTTGTATGGTGACCTACACCCATTAGCGGCGCGTTAAAAAATTCCGGGAACAGCGCCACATCGCATTGATAGTCCGACAGGGCATCGACAAAGTACTCAACCTGCTGCACCAGTTCCTCAACCGACTTCAGGGTGCGCATTTGCCACTGTACACAACCGATTCTCGCAGACGTCGGGCGCGCGCCAAACAGTGGTTGTTTCGTCGGATCGTAATACAGGTTGTGCCATTGCAGCAGCGTGGCATAGCCCTTGGACTCCTTATCCTCGGGCAGATACGCGTCAAGCACCTGCTTGACTTCAAACTCATTCGAAAGCTGGAATGTGAGGATGGGGTCGTAAATTTCCTTCTTCTTGACCCGTTCAATGTAGTCCTGTGGAGTCATTTCCTTGGAATAATTTTTATAGTTCGGAATTCTTCCACCCGCGACAATGGCATGCAGGTTCAGGTTGCGACACAGTTCCTTGCGTGCCTCGTAGAGCCGTCTGCCGAGGCGCAGACCACGATAATCGGGCGAAACAAAGACATCCACGCCATACAGGACATCGCCATTCGGATCATGTGTGGTGAGATAGGCGTCGCCGGTTATTTCGTCGTAGGTATGCTGGTCACCGAACTTGTCATAGTCCACGATAACGGAGAATGCGGCAGCAACCACTTTTCCGTGATCCTCAATACATATCTGCCCGTCCGGGAATACCTTCAGTTGCGAGCGAAACTTCTTTTCAGGCCACGCGCCGCCAAAACCGACATAGACTCGGTCCATAACCTCTTTTATGTCGGCATAGTCTTTTGCCTGCAAGGGGCGCAATCGCAGGTTATGTTCCGGCTCTTCGATGTTGATACTTTCAGCCATGGGTCTTCAGGTCTCGTTCAAATTTGAATATGTTTCGCGCCCGACTCCGGGAGCATCGCTTGCTTGGGTTTTCTGAATCACTCGCTGCGCGGCTGTGCCGGGATCCCGCGCGGCAGAAAACAGTCTTTTCCGCCGGATCGCTGGGCTCGTCCCGAACCGTGAACATCCCGTTGGTGCCGGTCGCCGCAGGCCGGCCTCAGGCCCGCAGATCGTCACCCAGATGTGACTTTATGGTGTCCAGCAGCGCCTGGTGTACGCGCAGGTTGCCACCGACCACGTTGCCGGTAGCCATGAACCGATCGCCTCCCCGAATGTCGGTAACCGCACCGCCGGCCTCCTGGATCAGCAGTACACCGGCGGCGATGTCCCATTTTTCGAGGCCGAGTTCCCAGAAGCCGTCGAAGCGACCGGCCGCGACATACGCCAGATCAAGCGCCGCCGAACCGGCGCGGCGCACGGCGCAGCCTTCGCGCGATACCGCCTTGAAGGTCTCGGTGTATGCGTCCAGGTGATCCACGGACTTGAACGGAAAACCGGTGCCGATCATGGCTCCGGCCAGCTTGCCGTGCTGGCTGACCCGCAGGCGGCGGTCGTCCAGCCGGGCGCCCTGCCCACGCTCGGCGACGAACAGCTCGTTACGGGTAGGGTCATAAATGACGCCGACTTCCAGCCGGCCCTGGATTTCCAGGGCGATCGACACCGCAAACCAGGGGAAGGCGTGCAAGTAGTTGGTAGTGCCGTCGAGTGGATCGATGATCCAGCGCGCCGTGGAATCGCCCTGGGCACCGCCCTCCTCGCCCAGGATGGCGTGGTCTGGATAGGAGCGGTGGATGATTTCGACAATGCGCCGCTCGGCCTCGCGGTCGGCGTCGCTGACAAAATCATTCGGCCCTTTCTGTTCAACGCGCAGCTCGTGCAGGCGCTCGCCAGTTCGCAACAGAAAGTCACCCGCGCTGCGGGCGGCGCGCACGGCGATGGTGGTCAGTCCAGACATGAAAAACTCGCAAGGCAAAATCGGAGGCCGCCACACCATAAGCGTCGCGGCGCGCAGGCAACGCAGTTTACCGCGCACCATCCCCGACAGCCTAAGCAACAGCCAGGGCTAGAATGACCCGATGAAGGCACTTTCCAATATTCGCGTAGTGCTGGTCGGCACCACTCACCCTGGCAACATCGGTGCGGTCGCGCGTGCCATGCGTACCATGGCGCTCGATCGCCTGTACCTCGTGCAACCGAAGTTTTTTCCGCACGAGGAAGCCAGTGCCCGCGCTGCCGGAGCCGACCTGGTGCTGGCACAAGCACGGGTGTTCGACAGTCTGGCCGAGGCTACCGCGGACTGCACCCTGGTGATCGGCGCCAGTGCCCGCCGCCGCTCCATAGAAGCGCCGCCGCTGGACCCGCGCGCCGGTGCGGCGCTGGCTCTACAGGCCGCCCGCCACGGCGGGGTGGCGCTGGTGTTCGGCCCCGAGCACTCGGGTCTGAGCAATACCGATCTGGACCTGTGCCAGCAACGGGTGTGCATTCCGAGCGACCCCGAGTTCGCCTCGCTGAACCTGGCGGCGGCGGTGCAGGTGCTCACTTACGAGCTATACCAGTGTGTTGACAGCGACATGCCGGCGCCCGCGCCGACCGTAGCGCCCGCGACGCGAGAGGATTTCGAGCGTCTGTTCGAGCACCTCGAGCAGACGCTGCGCGATCTGAATTTTCTGTTACCGAACAATCCGCAGCGTTCCATGCGACGCCTGCGAGCGCTTGTCAACCGAGCGGCACCGGACCAAAATGAAATGCAAATTCTGCGCGGCATCCTGACCGCCACCGGGCACGCCATCGCGGCGGCCGAAGCCAAGAGCACTCCCTGCCAT
>NZ_JBFIII010000010.1 GCF_041601295.1 Immundisolibacter sp. | reverse complement strand
TACCGTCATTGCCGAGGAAACCGGCATGACCCTGGAGAAGGCCACCCTGGAAGACCTGGGACAAGCCAAGAAGGTACAAATCGACAAGGACAACACCACCCTGATCGATGGCGCCGGCAAGGCCGCGGATATTCAGGCCCGCATCAAGCAGATCAACCGTCAGGTCGAGGACACCAGTTCCGACTACGACAAGGAGAAGCTGCAGGAGCGCGCTGCCAAGCTGTCTGGCGGTGTGGCCGTGATCAAGGTCGGTGCAGCCACCGAGGTCGAAATGAAGGAAAAGAAGGCGCGCGTCGAAGACGCCCTGCACGCGACCCGTGCGGCGGTGGAGGAAGGCGTAGTGCCCGGTGGCGGCGTGGCGCTGGTGCGTACCGCGGTCAAGATCAAGGACCTCAAGGGCGACAACGAGGACCAGAACGTGGGCGTTCGCATTGCCCTGCGTGCCATGGACGAGCCGCTGCGGCAGATTGTCGCCAACGCCGGTGACGAGCAGTCGGTGGTGCTGGACAAGGTTCGTATGAGCAAAGACGCCAACTTCGGCTACAACGCCGGCACCGGCGAGTACGGCGATATGCTTGCCATGGGCATCCTGGACCCGGCCAAGGTGGCGCGCGTAGCGCTGCAAAATGCGGCTTCCATTGCCGGCCTGCTGATCACCACCGAGGTTGCGGTGGCGGAAGCACCAGAGAAGAAGGAAGCCGGTGGCGGCGGCATGCCAGGTGGCATGGGCGGAATGGGCGGAATGGGTGGCATGGGCGGCATGGACATGATGTAAGCGCTGCCGCGCACCTTTTCGCAAGAAAAAAACCCCGGGCGCCGAAAGGAGCCCGGGGTTTTTGTTGTCCAGGGACGGCTTAGAATCGGGGACAATCGCCGTGGCTTGGGTCTGGGTCAAGCCCCCATTCACAGACTGACAATCACAGGTATTTTCATGAATCAACCCGCACTCGCCGTCACCATTGGGGATCCTTGCGGCATCGGTCCGGAGATCCTGGCCAAGGCCATGGCCAGTGGTGAACCACAACAAAAAGCGCGGATGCTTTTCATCGGTAGCGCCGATGCCATGCGCCGGGGAATCGCCGTCGCCGGGGTGGACCTCGGCGTCAAACCGGTCAGCTCGGTCGCCGAGGTCGGCAATGACCCACGCGTGATTTCAATACTCGACAGCGGCGTCCTGGACCCGGCGGAAATCGTGATTGGCGAAGAACGGGCGCCGTGCGGTGCGGCCGTGGCCACCTGGATCGGTCAGGCGCAGGCGCTGGCCACCCGAGGCGAAGTAGCGGGCCTGGTGATGGGCCCGATCAACTCCGAGGCGATGGCCGCTGCCGGTGCGCTTGGCACCTTGATGAACGCGGAACCCGGTGAGCGTCTGCTGACCCTGTTCTCGGGGCCGCTGCGTATAACCCACATCTTTGATCACATCTATTTACGCGACGTGTGTGCCGGCCTGACGTCCGACCTGGTGGCGCACTCGATCCGCCTGACCGAACACACCCTGCGCGGCTGGGGCGTGGCGAGCCCGCGGATCGGTGTGGCGGGTCTTAACCCGCACGCCCACGGCCCTGAAGAGGACGCCGCCATTACGCCCGGCGTGGCGATTGCACGAAGCGAGGGCATCGACGTGAGCGGACCGATTTCGCCCGACACGGTGTTTCGTCACTGCATCGACGGCCGCTACGATGTGGTCGTGGCCATGTGCCACGATCAGGGCCACATCGCACTCAAGACCTGGGGTTTCGAGGGTAACTGCGGTGGCTTCATCGGCATGCCGTACCTGTTCATGACCGTTGGCCACGGCACCGCCTTTGATATTGCGGGCAAGGGTATCGCCAGCCATGCCATGATTCTTTCGGCGCTCAACCAGTGCGCCCAGTTCGCGGCCGGAAAGGGTTTTCTGGCGCACTGATTTGGTATGCGGCGGCCCCAAAAAAGCCAGTGCTTCAAGGTCGCTGGCGAGCCCGGGCCAGATCGGCGATGCGCTGATTTTGCAAACGCAGCGTGGCGTTGTTGCCGGCCAGGGCGCTGGATCGGGCGGCCAGACTCGCGGCCTGGTCCCATTCGCCGTTGTGCAGGCGTAGCCAGGCCAGCTTTTGCCACAACACCGGATCCTGCGGCCGAATGCGCAGCGCGCGCTCAAGTTGTGAGGCAGCCGCCGCGTAGTCACCGGCCGCTGCCTGCTGATCGGCAAGCGCTACCAGCGAGCCGGTGGCCGCCGGCTGGGGCGCCGGGATCACATTCGCAGGTGGTGGCGGCGCCGATGGCGGTGGCCCGGGACGGATGACCGCACTCGCCGGTGGCTGCGGACGGGGCAGCGGCTGCGCCGGAGGCAGGGGTGCCGGTACGCTCCCGGCGGGCGGTGGTGGTGGTGGCGCAGGAGCCGGCCGCTGTGGCGGCGCAACGATGCAACCGGCGAGTAGCAGCGTCCCGCACAGCGCCAGTCGCCGGCCGCGCCTCAAAACAGCTTGCGAAACCAACGCCATGACTCGTCGTCCTCTTCTTCGGGAGATGGCGCCGACATGCTGCCGCAGGGCACCGCGCCCGGCGGGGCGCCGCCATCGAACACCGGGATACCGAAACCACCCGGACATTGGGCAGCCGGCAACCACGGCCCTTTGGGTCCCTGTACCCACTGAATCCCCTGCGGCTCGGCCAGCGTCAGCGGTGAAGCTGGCAGGCGACCGATCATGTCGGCCCAGACACGCATCGCGCCACTGGCTCCGTACAAGCCGGTCTCGCCATTGTCGTCCAGACCCATCCAAACCACCGCGACCGTATTGCCGGTAAAGCCGGCAAACCAGGAATCCCGGCTGTCGTTGGTGGTACCGGTTTTACCGGCCACGTTGATGCCCGGCAGCACCCGCCCGAGTGCGCGAGCGGTGCCGTTGCGGGCCACTTCCTGCAGGGCGGTGTTGACCAGGAACACCGACCCCGGGTCGAGTTTCTGTTCCACCGACAGCGGGTAGCTCGCCAGTGGCTTGCCATCCTTGTCAGTAACCGCGTGGATGGCGCGAAGGTGAAGCCTGAAGCCTCCCGCGGCGAGCGTCAGATACATGCGGGTCACCTCCAGCGGGGTGAGTTCCACCGCGCCCAGCAGCACCGCCGGCACCGCCGGCAGCTCGCGTCCAACGCCAAGCGAGCGCAGGGTTTTGAGCACCGCCGGCACGCCCACCTACAACCCCAGCGCGACCGTGGCGCTGTTGCGCGACTCAGCCAGTGCTTGCAACAGCGACACCTCGCCGCGGTAATCGTCGCCCGAATTGCGCGGTCGCCAGCTCTGGCCGTTGGGCAACCGTACCGACATGCGCCGGTCGTCGAGCCTGCTGGCCAGATTGAAGCGTTCAGGTTGCTCCAAAGCAGTGAGGTAAACCGCCGGCTTGGCCAGCGAACCGATTTGCCGGCGCGCATCCAACGCCCGGTTATACCCATCGAAACGCGGGTCCCGATCGCCAACCAGGGCCAGCACCTCGCCGGTGGCGATGTCGGCCGCCACCGCGGCCATTTGCAGCTTGGGCAAGCGGCGCTGAGCGGCAATCTGCTCGCCCTGGCTGGTGGCGGCCGCCTCGGCGGCCGCCTGCACCGCAGGGTCCATGCTGGCAAAAATGCGCAGACCCTCGTTGCGTAGCACGTCTTCCGGATAGTCCCGCTGCAACTGCCGCCGCACCAGGTCCAGAAACGCCGGATAGCGTGCCAGCGTCAGGGCGGTGCGCTTGACCACGCGCAGGGGTTTGGCCTGTTCGGCGGCGGCCTGATCCGGCGTCAGCAAGCCTTGTTCGGCCAGCAGACGCAACGCAAGGTTGCGCCGCGCCGTGGCGCGCTGCGGGTGCCGGCGTGGATCATAGTAGGACGGCGCCTGCACCATGGCCGCCATCATGGCCAGTTGCGAGGCATCGAGTTCGCCGAGCGGACGGCCGAAGTACAGCATTGCTCCCTGCGCCATGCCGTGCACGCTGCGGGTGCCGATCTGGCCCAGGAACACCTCGTTCAGATACGCCTCGAGGATCTCGTTCTTGTCGTAGTGGGTTTCGAGCAGTACCGCCATGATGGCTTCGGTGAGCTTGCGCCAGACCGTGCGATCGGCGGTAAGGAAATAGTTCTTCACCAGCTGCTGGGTCAGGGTGCTGCCGCCCTGGACCACCGCGCCAGCCCGAAGATCGGCCCACAGGGCGCGAGCGATGGCGCGCATCGATACGCCATGGTGACGGTAGAAGTCGCGATCCTCCAGCGTCAGTAGCGCCTGTACCAGCGCTTGCGGCACTTCGTCCAGGCGCAGCAGCAGGCGGTCCTCGTTGCTGGCCGGATAGAAACCGCCGATAAACTCGGGCTCCAGGCGCAGCAACGGCAATTCGCCCTCTTCGGTGTGCAACCCCGCGATTTGCTGGCCGTCGAACTGAACGTTGACCTTGCGCGGTGGCTCGACCGAATCCCAGAACTGGAAGCCACGGGTATACACAATCATGCGCGTGCCGCGGATGTTGTAACTGCCGGCGCCGATCGGCTCGTCACGGGTATAGCCGAGCCGGTCCAGCGCCTCACTCAGACGGCGCGGGTTAAGTGCCGCGCCGGCATACAGTTCGAGCGGTCGGGCAAAAACCCGGGCTGGCAGCGCCCAGCGCTGGCCTTCAAATTTTTGCCGGATCACCCGATCCAGATGCACCGCATACAGCGCCAGCCCCGCCAGTCCGGTAAGGATTAACGGCATAAGCCAGCCCATCCAGCGACGACGACGGGCAGGGGTGCGAGATCGCGATTTGGGCATGGGTGACAGGCGATGGTGCGTCAGCGGACTTAACGTACTAGTCTAGCCTGCCGTCCCGTGGCCTGTGTTCGTGGCCAGCGGGCGCCCGTTGCACAAGGAGGCCCGTCATGTTCGATTCCGACCGTTTTGTCGCGGCGTGTCAGGCGGCGTTGGTCGGTACCAACCCGGCGGCTGGCATTGCCGAGTTACTGACCGTGGCACTGCGCGAGCCTCAGGCGCTTGCCGCTGCCTTCGCGGCGGGTGCCGACAAGCCGGGCGTGGTGCCGCTGTTTCGCTCCGAGTCGCTGACCGTGGCGCACGTCATCAGCGCACCTGGCAGCCTGAGTCCGGTGCATAACCACCGCATGTGGGGCGTGATCGGCATCTACGCCGGGCAAGAAGACAACCACCTGTACCGACGCGGTGCCGAGGGTCTGGAGAACGACGGCATACGCAGCCTGCGCGCGGGCGACGTGTTCGTGATGGATCCGGAACTGATCCACGCCGTGGCCAATCCGTTGACTGGCATGAACGGTGGCTTGCATGTGTACGGTGGCGACCTGATGCAGCGTCCCGGTCGCAGCTTGTGGGATCCGGACAGCGGCGCCGAGGAGCCGTACGCCTTCGAAAAGGTACTGGCCTATTCGGCCCGCCTTAGCAGCTGAACCGGCAAGCGACGCTTCAGCGGGCTATGGGCGCTCGCGGATCCCACAAGCGCTGGCCACCCTTGCGCTCGTAACCCATCCCCTTGGGATAGGACACCAGCTCCAGATGCGCGCCCCATGGGGTGCGGAAATACAGCACCCATTGTCCGGCGTAATCGCCCTGGGTGGAGCTGAACGGGCCAGCGTAGGTCTCGATGCCGCTCTCGCGCAGCCAACGCGCGGCCGCCTCGATGTCGTCCACGTAAAACGACAGGTGGTGTCCGGCGTGGTCGCTATTACGCGGCTGGCGCTGGTCCTGGTCCGGCGCCGACCATTCGAACAGTTCAAGGTTGGCGCCAGTGGTGCAGCGCATAAGGGACATGGCGCGAATCTCGGCCCGCGCATCCACGCCGACATGGCGGACCAGCCAGTCGTCATCGGCCCGCAGCGGCCCGTTACGCGCCAGTGTCTGGCAGCCGAGCAACTTTTCAAAGAAAGCCTCGGCCTGTTTAAGGTCCGGCACGGTCAGGCCGACGTGGTCGACGCCACGCAAGCCCGGCACCTGTGCCCCGGCGCTGACGCACGCCAGCAACAGACCCACGGCGATGACGTTTCGCACGACCAACCTCAACGTTTCTGGAACTGTTTCTTGCCGAACAGGATTTCGCGCTGTTCGTCGTTCTGCGGACCGGGCCTGGGTGGTCGCCGGTCGGCCATGACGGCCAAAGCGCGTGACGTTGCCGGGCGGGCATTGATGGCATCCATCCAGCGTTTGACCCTGGGCAGTTCGCCCAGGTCCACGCCCTGGCGTTCGTAGTGCAGAAACCACGGGAAGATCGCCATGTCGGCGATGGAGTACTCGCCGGCTACGTAGTCGCGGTCCGCCAGGCGCTTTTCGACCACGTTGTAGATGCGCCGCGATTCATTGGTGTAGCGGTCGATGGCGTAGGGCAGTTTTTCGGGCGCGTAGTCGCGAAAGTGATGCGCCTGGCCCAGCATCGGGCCAACACTCGCCATCTGGAACATCAGCCACTGCAGAACGTCGTAGCGGGCACGTGCCGCCGTGGGCATGAAGCAGCCAGTCTTGTCAGCAAGATAAATCAAAATCGCACCGCTCTCGAACACGCTGATCGGCTGGCCGTCCGGACCATCCGGGTCGACGATGGCCGGCATCTTGTTGTTCGGGCTGATGGCCAGAAACTGCGGCGTGAATTGATCGCCGTCGCCGATGTTGATCGCGTGCGTCCGGTACGGCAGGCCGGTTTCTTCCAGGAACAGAGTCACCTTGTGGGCGTTGGGCGTCGGCCACATATAGAGATCGATCATGCTGTCTCCGGCGAGCGGCAGGTGCAGCATTCTAGGCTGTGACATTGCCTGTGGCATACTGCGGCGCCCGGCTGGCGCCCACTTGTGGCCGGCCCTCCCGCCCCGCCGCACGGTCCGCCCTTGGACGAGAGCGCCCTTCGCCAACAGTTAGTCGAGGCGGCCCGCGCCAGCGTGCGCCTGGGTCTGAATCGCGGCACCTCAGGCAACCTCAGCGTTCGCTTGCCGGGTGGGTTGCTGGTGACGCCGACCGGCATTCCCTACCCGCAGTTAGCCCCGGCCGACCTGGTGTGCCTGGACGCCCACGGCGTGGCCGCCCCAGGGCAACTGAAGCCTTCGTCCGAGTGGAGATTCCACTGCGATATCTACGCCGCCCGACCGCAGGTGGCCGCGATTGTCCACACCCATTCCCGCTACGCCAGCACGTTGGCCTGCATGCGGCGCGAGCTGCCGGCCTTCCATTACATGGTGGCTATCGCCGGAGGCAACAGCGTGCGCTGTGCCGACTATGCAACCTTTGGCAGCGCCGAGTTATCGGCCAATGCACTGGTGGCCCTGCAAGACCGCCACGCCTGCCTGCTGGCGAATCACGGCGCCATTGCCGTGGGCGCAAGCCTTGATGCCGCGCTTGCCCTCGCCGAGGAGGTCGAGGCGCTGGCTGGCCAGTACTGCGCCACTCTGGCGCTGGGCGCGCCAGTGCTGCTGGATCACGCTGAGATGGCTCGGGTGGTGGTGCGCTTCGAAAGTTACGGCAGACAGGATTTTGACTAAGCCACGACAGGAGCCTCCCGATGCAGCTCGTTTACGCTAAACCCTCGCCCTACTCGCGCAAGGTGCGGGTGACCTTGCTCGAAAAAGGCCTCGCTGATCAGGTGAGCGAAATCATCGTCAGCCCATTGGAAGACCCAACCGCGCTGCTGGAGGTCAATCCGCTGGGCAAGGTGCCGGCGCTGCGCCTGGATGACGGTAGTTGTCTGTATGACAGCTGGGTAATCTGTGAATACCTGGACACCCTGACGTCCCAGCCGCGGCTGATTCCGGGCGGCACCGCGCGCATTGCCCTGCTGCGCCGGGCAGCTCTGGCTGACGGGGTGCTGGACGCCGCCGTCACCGCCCGTCTGGAACTGCTGCGACCGGAAGCCATACGCTGGGCGCCGTGGACCGACCGCCAGCAGCGCGCTATTGGCCGTGGCCTTGCGGTCATGGAGCAGGACGTTGCCACACTCGGCGCGACAGTGACCTTGGCGCACATCGAGTTTGCCGTGACGCTGGAGTACCTCGATTTCCGCTTCCCGGACGTAGGCTGGCGCGAAGGTCATCCGGCACTTGCCGCCTGGCTGTCCGAATTCAGCCAGCGGCCGTCGATGCAGGCGACCCAGCCACCGCGGCCCTGACGGACTTACGGTCGGTCGCCTCGCCCTGACTCTCACACACCCACGCAGCGGGCCACAGCGCCCACTGCGGTGGTAATTCCTTTGCGGAAGATTCCCTCGTGTATTTGGACCTGTTACCGGTATTCCTCGCGCTCGCCGCTGGCTGGCTATGGCGGCGCCATGCGCCCGGTGGTGTCGACGCCCAGCAGATGGCGCTGGCGCTGAACATGCTGATGATCTACCTGACCGGCCCGGCGCTGATCTTCGCCATCATGTCGCAGGCCAGGCTGGACCTGGCGCTGACCATCATTCCAGCAGCCGGTTACGTATGCAGCCTCGGCGGTCTGGCCCTGGCGGCGGGTGTGTATCGGCTGTGGGGCAATCGGTCCGGGCTGACGCCGGGGGGACGCGGCGCGCTGCTGCTGGCGGCGAGCTTCGCCAATGGCTCGATTGCGTTACCGGTCGTGGTGAGCCTGTTTGGCCACACGGGCATGGCAACCGTGTTCGCGTATGACCTGATCGCCACCACCCTGCTGATCTGGACCGTCGGCGTGGCGGTGGCGGCGCGTCACGCAGCCGGCCAGGAGCGATTGTCGCTGGGCCGGGAGATCCTGCGCCTGCCGCCGGCTTGGGCAGTGATGATTGCGCTCGCCGTCAATCTGCTGGGCATGCCGGTGCCCGAACGCGCCGTGACCGCGTTGCGCTACGTCGGCGATGCCAGCATTCCGCTGATGGTATTCGTGGTCGGCCTGTCGCTGCGCCTGGGCGCGCTGCGCCGCCTGCCCGTCGCTTTGCCAGCTCTGTTCATTCGCCAGGTGGCCGGACCCGCGATGGGTCTGGCCTTTGCCTTTGCCTTCGGGGTGCGCGGCGAAACGCTGGCGATACTGGGTGTCGTCATGGCTTCGGCCTGCCCGGCGGTCGGGGTGATCCTGGCGCATCGCTTCCGGCTGGATATCGAGCTTTATGGCGCCGTGCTGACCGCCTCGATCCTGAGTTATCTTGCGCTGGCACCGCTGTACCGCTGGTTGCTGATGCGATGATCCGTCACCTGATTCTGGACTGGGCCGGGACGCTGGCCGACGACCGTGCGCTCACCCTGGCCGCCACCAATGACACGCTGGCCCATTTCGGCGCACCGCCGGTCGACGAGGACACTTACCGGCGCGAGTTCACTCTGCCGGTGGAACGCTTTTACCGCCGTTTCATTGGCGACCTGCCGCGCGAAACCATTGATGCCGTGTTCTTTCGGCACTTTGCCGCACGCATGGCACAGGCGGAGCTGTTTGCCGATGTGCCGGCCTTGCTGCATCTGTGCCGTTTGCGGGGCGTGGCGCTGAGCATTTGTTCGAGCGTGCCGACCGAGATACTCGACACGCTGCTGGAGCGGCTTGGCCTGCGTGGTTTTTTCCGCCACATCGGTGGCGGCGCGGCGGACAAGATTCCCGTGCTCAGGCAAATCGTCGCGCAGGCGCCATTTCGCCCCGACGAGACGCTGTATGTAGGCGACACGCCACATGACCTTGAGGCCGCCCACGCGGCTGCGGTCATCGCCGGAGCGGCGCTGTATGGCTACGCCACCGAGGAGCGCCTGCAGGCGCAGCGCCCGGATCACGCCTTTGCCGAGGTACGCGACCTGATCGACCTGATCGACCGTGAGCACCTGCTGGCGAGCGAGCGGCGCGTGATTGCCACTGTAGGCGGGCTGTTAGTGGCCGGCAGCGGCGAAATGTTGCTGATACGCACCGCCAAGTGGTCTGGGCTGTGGGGTCTGCCAGGCGGCAAAATCCACTACGGCGAGACCATGCTCGATGCCTACCGGCGCGAAATCAGCGAGGAAACCGGCATCCGGGTCGAGCACGCCGACTGGCTGTGCGTGCAGGACTGCATAGAGAGCCCGGAATTCCTGGAGCCGCGGCACTTCCTGCTCATCAACTATGTATCACGCGTCAGCGGCCGCCCACAGCCGCGCAAGAACTACGAATCGACTGACATCGGCTGGTACAGCCCCGCGCAGGTCGCAAGCATGGACCTGAACCAGCCGACGCGGGCCGCCGTAACGCTCGCAGCCCAGCTCGGTTACGTGCCGGTCTCCTGAACCGAAGCCGATGCGAGTGGCCCCGGTTGCCCTCAGTCAATGCAACCGTGACCCCTCACGATTAGCCTGACTGGCCAATGCCGGGCGACCGACGCCTGGCCAGGCCTTGAAGGAGCCCCCATGAGCCTCGAAAAGCACGACTTGCACCACGATTTTCCGGAGTACGACCAAGCCATCCACGCCTTGAAGCTCGGTGACTCGCACTTTGCGGCCATGTTCGCGCAGTACCACGACATCGACCACGAAGTGCACCGCATAGAAACCGGGGTCGAGAACACCTCCGATGCCTACCTCGAACAACGCAAGAAAGAGCGCCTACGCCTGAAGGACGAGCTGTACTCCCGGCTGCGCGCCTGGGCCGGGTAGAAGCTCCCGGACTCGCCGCGGCCCTGATTGGGCATCTGCGTCCAATGTTCGCCCGGCCTTCCGGTCGTGTGGGCTTACGTTTTCCTGAGCGACGTGGTGCAGGCCGGTAGTCAGCGGCTTTGTCGGCCGACCGAGCGTGCCTGGCCGTGAACGAGCAGCCGACGATGGCGGGTGGGTATTTGTCTTTAAACTGTGGGCAGATCCGACCCGGAGTGGCCTCATGACCTCTGCCCAAGCCGGCATTTTGTTGCCGCCGCCGCCGCTGGCCGTTTACCTGAGTTTTGACTTGGCGGTCGGCAGCGATGTCGGTGGCGCGCTGGCGCGTCTGTGCACGGTGGTGGATGGTGAGCAGGTAGTGGCAGGACTCGGTAGCTCGGTGGCGCAGGCGCTAGGCCAGCGGGTGCAGGGCCTGCGCCCGTTCACGGCCATGAGCGGCCCGGGCGTGGACGTGCCCGCCACGCCGGCAGGGTTGTGGCTGTGGCTGCGCGGTGGGGATCGCGGCCAGCTGCTGCACCGGGCACGGCAACTGGAAGCCGCGGTACTGCCGGCGTTTTACCTGCGCGAAGCGGTGGACGGGTTTCAGTACCAGGATGGACAAGACCTGACCGGCTTCGAGGACGGCACGGAAAATCCCAAGGACCAGGCCGCCGAGGCGGCTGCTGTGGTACAGGGCCGTGGACCGGGACTGGACGGATCGAGCTTTGTCGCCGTCCAGCGCTGGGTTCACGAACTCAGCCGCTTCGATGCCCTGTCGGCCGAGCAGCAGGATCTGAGTGTCGGCCGCCACCGCAAAGGAAACGAGGAAATCGCCGACGCACCGCCGTCAGCCCATGTCAAACGCACGGCGCAGGAAACCTTCACACCGCCCGCCTTCGTGCTGCGCCGCTCCATGCCGTGGGCCAATGGCCTGGAAGCAGGGCTGATGTTCGTCGCCTTCGGCCACAGCTTCGATGCGTTTGAGGCACAGTTGCGGCGCATGGTGGGCGCCGAGGACGGCATCACCGATGCTCTGTTTCGCTTCACCCGGCCCGTCACCGGGGCATTTTTCTGGTGTCCTCCGGTTACGGACGGCCGGCTGGATCTGCGGGCGCTCGGACTGGGCTAGTTCAGTCACCTTTGCGGCGCAGTCGCCGTGGCGGTCGGTGCCGGAACAAGGGGCTCTTCGCGACTGTTCCCCGCCAATTCGCCGCCGTTGTAGACAAGTCGGCGCAATTGGCCAACAATTCACCCTGCCTATCGCGCCCCACGATTGCCCGCATGGCCAAGATACTTATATTGCACGGTCCCAACCTGAACCTGCTCGGCCGCCGCGAGCCGGCTATCTACGGCCACGATACCTTGGCGAAAATCGACGCTGCGTGCGCGACGCTGGCCAAGACCTCTGGCGTTGAGCTGTGCTGCCAGCAAAGCAACGCCGAACATCAGCTTATCGATTGGGTGCAGGCGGCGCCGGCCGATGGCGTTGTGTTCATCATCATCAACCCGGGCGGTTATACCCATACCAGCGTGGCCCTGCGCGACGCGCTGGCAGCAGTGGCGCTACCGTTCATTGAGGTGCATCTGTCGAACGTGGCCGCGCGCGAGCCATTTCGCCAGCATTCGTATTTTTCAGACTTGGCGCTTGGCACCATCAGTGGTCTGGGCGCCCTCGGCTATGAGTTGGCATTGACCGCCGCGCTGCGCTGGCTCGGCAATCAATCATCTGCAAAAACCTAAGGACACAGATGGATATCCGCAAGATAAAGAAGCTCATGGAGCTGGTGGAGCAGTCGGGCATCAGCGAGCTGGAAGTTCGCGAAGGCGAGGAGTCGATACGTCTGAGCAAGGCTCCTGTCGGCACGGTGGTGACCGCGGCTGCCGCGCCCGTCGCCGCGGCGCCGACAATTCCGCTACCAGCCATCGAGCCCGCGCCTGCTCAGCCCGCGGGTCACACTCAAACCGCACCGATGGTCGGTACCTTCTACCGGGCCGCGTCACCTGAAAGTGCGCCGTTTATCGCGGTAGGCAAGCAGATCTCGGCCGGCGACGTGATTTGCATTATCGAAGCCATGAAACTGATGAACCAGATCGAGGCCGAGAAAGGCGGCGTGATAGCCGCTATCCTGGTTGAAGACGGCCAGCCAGTGGAATTCGGCCAGCCCCTCGTTGTTATTGCCTGACGGGCCGCGCCATGTTCTCAAAAGTAGTGATCGCCAACCGCGGCGAGATTGCGTTGCGCGTGCTGCGCGCCTGCCGCGAGCTGGGTATTGGCACAGTGGCGGTGCATTCCACCGCCGACCGTGAGCTGATTCATGTGCGCCTGGCTGACGAGTCGGTGTGTATCGGCCCGCCGGAGCCTGGCAAGAGCTACCTCAACATCCCGGCCATCATCGCCGCGGCGGAGGTCACTGACGCCGAGGCTATCCATCCTGGCTACGGCTTTTTGTCCGAGAACGCGCAATTTGCCGAAAGTGTGGAGGAAAGCGGTTTCGTGTTCATCGGCCCGCGGCCGGACACGATCCGCCGGATGGGCGACAAGCTCGAAGCCATCGCCCTGATGAAACAGCTGGGCGTGCCCACGGTGCCGGGCTCGGGCGGCCCACTCGGCGACGACGAGGCCGAAAACCTGCGGATTGCCGACCGCCTCGGCTACCCGGTTTTGATAAAGGCCGCAGGTGGTGGCGGGGGACGCGGCATGCGCGTGGTGCACACAGAGGCAGCGCTCGGCGCGGCCATCTCCACCACACGCCGCGAGGCTGGCGCCGCATTTGGCAACGATGTCGTGTACATGGAGAAGTACCTCACCCAGCCGCGGCACATCGAGTTCCAGGTCCTGGGCGACGGCGAGGGTGAGGCGATTCACCTCGGGGAACGCGACTGCTCCGTTCAGCGCCGCCACCAGAAGGTTATCGAGGAGGCCCCCGCGCCGGGCATCACCGACGAACAACGCATGCGCATGGGCGAGTTATGCGTGGACGTATGCCGGAAGATCTGCTACCGCGGCGCGGGCACGTTCGAGTTTCTGTACGAAAACGGCGAGTTCTACTTCATCGAGATGAACACGCGCATTCAGGTCGAGCATCCGGTGACCGAAGCGGTGACCGGCGTTGATCTGGTACGTGAACAGCTGCGCATCGCGGCGGGTCTCGGCCTGGGGTATCGGCAAGAAGACATCACCTGGCGTGGCCACGCCATCGAGTGCCGCATCAACGCCGAGAACCCAACCAGCTTCGTGCCTTCACCAGGCCGGGTCGGGCAGTTTCACGCGCCCGGCGGACCGGGCATCCGCTTCGATTCGCACCTGTATGCCGGCTACACGGTGCCGCCGAACTACGACTCGATGATCGGCAAGCTGATCGCGCACGGCGCCGACCGCACCATCGCCCTGGCGCGGGTACGCACGGCCCTGCTGGAACTGATCGTGGAAGGCATCCAGACCAACACGACGCTGCATCTGCGGCTGGTGGATGAAGGCGACTTTCGCCGCGGCGGGGTCAGCATCCATTACCTGGAAAAGCTGCTGGCCAGCTCTACCTGACCCGACGGCGGGTAGACCAACCAAGCCATGGCGCCACTCAACCGGCGGCGGGCGATTCCAGATATTCCCCGGACGAGATGCGCCGTCCGGCAAGGAATTCGCGCGCCGACAGCATCCGTCCACCTTCCGGCTGCAACGCTGTGAGGCACAGGCTACCGGTACCGCAAGCGACCTCGACTCCCGCGGCCCCGACCGCCAAGACCTGACCGGCGGGGCCCGTGCCCGAACCGAGCCGCGCGGCGCCTATACGCAAGCGTTGCCCGCGCCAGACGGTCCACGCCAACGGCGCCGGGACAAACGCTCGCACTTTTCTGTCCAGCACCTGCGCCGCCTGGGCCCAGTCCAGCTGCGCCTCGCGCTTGTCGATCTTGGCGGCATAGCACGCACCGTCGACCAGCTGTGGCCGGGCCACCATGCCACCCGCCTCCAGACCAGCCAGCACCTGTACCAGACCCGCCGCACCGAGCTGAGCCAGGCGCTCACGCAGACTGCCCCCGGTGTCGTCCGGCCGGATCGGTTCGCGGCGCTCCAGAAACACCGGCCCGGTGTCCAGGCCCGCGTCCATCTGCATGATGCACACTCCGGTCTGCGCATCACCGGCCAGCAATGCCCGCTCAACCGGGGCCGCGCCCCGCCAGCGCGGCAGCAGTGAGCCGTGGACGTTGAGCGCACCCAGGCGCGGCACGGCGAGCAGCGCTGTCGGCAGGATCAGACCATAGGCCACCACCACCAGCAGATCAGGCCCAAACCCGGCCAGCTGCGTGGCGGCTTCGGCCTGCCGAAGGCTGGCCGGCTGGAGAACCTTGACGCCCGCCGCCAGTGCGGCCACCTTGACCGCCGACGGACTGAGCTTGCGCCCTCGCCCGGCTGGACGGTCCGGCTGTGTGTACGCGGCACGTACCGCATGCCCGGCCGCCAGCAGGGCATGCAGACTCGGCACGGCAAATGGCGCCGTGCCGGCGAAGACGACGTTAAGGCTCACAGCCGTGTCCCTTCCCGCCCACGCTTGTCAGCTTTCTTGCGAAGACGATCCTGTTTGAGGCGCGACAAATAGTCCACGAACAGCTTGCCATCGAGATGATCGATCTCGTGCTGCACGCACACTGCCAGCAGGCCATCAAGGTCAAGCTGCTGGATCTCACCATCAAGATCGAGGAAACGTACGGTAATGCGCTCGGCACGTTCCACTGTTTCGAACACCTCGGGCACCGAAAGGCACCCTTCTTCGCTGATCTGACTGCCGTCACGGACCAGGATCTGTGGGTTCACCATCACCTGCAAGGCGTCGCCCTCAGCGCTGAGGTCCATCACCAGAAGCCGCCTGGCCTCGCCGACCTGGGTCGCGGCAAGACCAATGCCCTTGGCGGCATACATGGTCTGCGCCATATCTGCCGCGAGCTGTCGCAGCGCGTTGTCTATGGAATCAACCGGGCGCGCTCGGTGCCGCAGAGCCGGATCGGGGTAGGTGAGTATAGGAAGCAGGGCCATGGGGGTGATGTTAGGTGGTGAGATTGGCTATCTGGGCTACACTGAGAGTGCCCTTAGGACTATGGCGCCGCTGACCGACGTGTCGGCTAATGGTGCCCGACCCATCCGTGAGTGATTAGGCTTGCGGGCCCGCGAGAGCGAAATAATCATACTGGCCGGAACTCACCCATGACCAGAACCCGCTATTGGCTGTTATCTCTTTTTTTTCTGTGGCCGCTCCTGGCAGGCGCTGACGACCTGGCACTGCGCCCGGACCATCCGGACGAGTACGTGGTGGTGCGCGGCGACACGCTGTGGGACATATCAGGGCGCTTCCTGGAAAAACCCTGGTACTGGCCGAAATTGTGGGGCGTAAACCCCCAGATCAGCAATCCGCATCTTATCTATCCAGGCGACCGCTTGCGATTGGTTATGACGGCGGATGGGCCGCGCCTCATACGCGACGGCGGCGGGGGGCCGGACCGGCTGTCGCCGCAAGTTCGCTCAAGCGCTATCGACACTGCCATACCCCCTATCCCGTTCAAGCACGTCCAGGCTTTCCTGGAAGAAGCCGTCGTGCTGCGCAGCAACCAGCCAAGTGATTTTGCCTACGTAGCCGCGGCCGCGGACGAGCACCTGACGGTAGGTGCGGGGGATCGCGTCTATGCACGCCAGACTTCCGCCGAAACGGGCCAGATGCTGGATATCTATCGCATCGGTGATCCGTATTTCGACCCCGAAACTGGGGAGGCGCTGGGCTACGCTGCACTGTTCATCGGCCAGGGCAAGGTACAGCGTTCGGGTGACCCGGCCACGCTGGCGGTAATCAAAGCCAGGCGGGAGGTTCTCGCCGGCGATGTGCTGATCCCGACCGACGACCGGCCCATGCAGGCTTCTTACCTCCCACACGCGCCAAGCTCTGAGGTACGCGGGCACATCATCAGCGTGGTCGATGGCGTCTCGCAAATCGGCCAGTACAGCGTCGTAGCCCTCAGTCGCGGGCGTCGCGACGGCCTGGAACTGGGCCACGTACTGCAGGTACGCCAGATACAACAGCCAATCGATGACCCCGTCGCACGCCAGCGGGTGCAACCCCCGAGCGAGCCAGCCGGTGCGGTTATTGTGTTTCGGCTGTTCGAGCGGGTGAGCTACGCCCTGGTTATGCGCGCCAGCCGACCGATGCACGTGCTGGACGAGGTGACGCCCCCCTGACACCCGCTGCGGCCAGCCTGGCTCTGGCGCGTACGCCGGGCCTGGGCGTTGTTGCCTGGCGCCGATTACTCGGCGAATTTGGGTCCCCGGCCGGAGCGTTGGCGGCATCGCCCCGAAAACTGGCGAGCGCGCTGGGCGCTAACTCGCGCCTAGGCAAGGCTATCGCCGCTGCCGCCCAGCACCCGCCTCAAGCCGACCTCGCGTGGCTTGAGGCGGCGCCCGATCGCCAGGCGCTGTTCCTGGATTTGCCAGGCTATCCACAGCAGCTGGCGCAGATTGCGGACCCACCCCTGGCGCTGCTGGTCGAGGGTGCCGCGGCGCTGTTGCTTGCGCCACAGATCGCCATTGTCGGCAGCCGCAATGCCTCCCCGGCCGGTGTAGAAACCGCGTTTGCCATGGCCGGCGCCCTGTCTCGTTGCGGGCTGGTGGTGACCAGTGGGCTTGCCGAAGGTGCCGACGGCGCTGCGCACCGTGGCGCTCTCGCCGCGCAGGGCAAGTCCCTCGCGGTACTTGGCACCGGCCCTGATCGGGTGTATCCGGGCCAGCACGCCGAACTCGCTGACCAACTGCGCCTCGTCGGCGCGCTGGTCAGCGAACAACCGGTGGGGACGCCGCCGCGAGCGTTCAACTTCCCGCGCCGCAATCGGATCATCAGTGGTCTGTCGCTAGGCGTCCTGGTCGTGGAAGCCGGAGCCCGCAGCGGCTCGCTGATTACCGCCCGTCTGGCGGCCGAACAGGGGCGAGAGGTGTTCGCGATCCCGGGCGGCATTCACAACCCGCTCGCGCGCGGCTGTCATGCGCTGATCCGCGAAGGCGCCAAGCTGGTCGAATCGGCGGCGGACATCCTGGAGGAACTCCCGCAACTGTCTGTGGGTCATAGCACGCACAGCTTACCGCTGGTCGCTCCCGCGCTGGACCCCATGGCGGCCAGGGTGCTGGCCTGTATTGGCGATAGTCCGGTCAGTCTTGACCTTCTGGTAGCACGCGTCGGATTGACGGTGGCCGAAGTTTCCACCATGCTCTTGACGCTGCAACTGGATGGTTTGGTAGCACCCCAGCCCGGCGGCTTGTTCAGCCGCCAAGGCCGGATGTAGGGATGCTGAGGATATCGATGAAGGAATCCGTTCTCGACGTGCTGATGTTCTTGCTGGACCATTACAGCGACGGCGGCACCCTGGACGACGACGCTCGTGACAATCTTGCTGGCCAACTGGCCAGCATGGGTTTTGGGGATGGTGAAATAGACCACGCCTTCGACTGGCTGGAAAGCCTCGCGGACGACGACGAAGTGCAGCAAGAAACCTGTAGCGCCTGGGGCGAGAATGCGCTGCGCCACTTCTGCGCGCAGGAGCAATACCGGCTGAGCCTGGAAGCGCAGGGTTTTCTGATTCTGCTCGGGCAGAACCCCATGATCGACAAACCCTCCCTCGAACGGGTCGTCGATCGAGCGATGGCACTCGAACTGGACGAAATTGACCTCGATGCCATCAAATGGATCGCCCTTATGGTCCTTTACAACCGGCCTGACACGGCCCATCTGTACGCCTACATGGAGGAAATGGCTCAACCCGAAGCGCTGCGGCGTCTGCAGTAGAACTGCCTTGGCCGACGCTCCCCCATCCCTACGCAAGCGCGTGACACTCACCGTACCACTGCCACGGGCGCAGCCCGTCTTATGAACAATCCAAGAACTGTTGTCGTCGTCGAGTCCCCGGCCAAGGCCAAAACCATCAAGAAATATCTCGGAGCGGACTACGAGGTGTTCGCGTCCTACGGTCACGTGCGTGACTTGGTGGCCAAGGAAGGGGCGGTAGAGACCGACCGAAATTTTTCCATGCGCTACGAGAGCATCGAGCGCAACCAGCGCCATGTGGACGCCATCGCCAAGGCGTTACGCGCCGCGGATCAACTGCTGCTAGCCACCGATCCCGACCGCGAGGGAGAGGCCATCGCCTGGCATCTGGCCGAGCTGCTCAAGGAAAGGGGTGCCATCAAGGACAAACCGGTCCGAAGGGTGGTTTTTCACGAAATCACCCAGCGGGCGATTCAGGAAGCGGTGCAAAATCCGGGAGATATCTCCATGGATTTGGTCAATGCCCAGCAGGCCCGGCGGGCGCTGGACTATCTGGTCGGTTTCAACATCTCGCCGCTGTTATGGAAGAAGATCCGCCGCGGCCTGTCGGCGGGTCGGGTGCAGAGCCCGGCGCTGCGACTGATCGTCGAGCGCGAGGAAGAAATCGAGGCCTTCACGCCGCGGGAGTACTGGACCCTTGATGCCACGGCGGGCAAGGGCAAGGCCGGATTTACTGCCAAGCTGGCGCAGTTCGAAGGCGATAAAGTCGAGCAGTTCAGCATCGTCACAGGCGAGCGCGCCGAACAGGTGCGCGCCACCATCGCAACCCAGGCCAACGGCACATTGCGGGTCGCGGCGATTACCCGCCGCTCGCGCAAGCGTAATCCTGCCCCACCGTTCATAACCTCCACCCTGCAGCAGGAGGCGTCCAAACGCTTTGGCTTTACCGGCCAGCGCACCATGCGGATTGCACAACAGCTCTACGAGGGTGTGGACATCGGCAGTGGCCCGATGGGTTTGATCACCTATATGCGTACCGACTCCACCAGTCTCGCGGCCGAGGCGGTTCAGGAGATTCGCGAGCTTATCCTCGAGCGCTTCGGTAACCCGGCGCTGCCCGCCTCGCCCAACGTATTCAAGACCAAGAGCAAGAACGCACAGGAAGCGCACGAAGCCGTTCGCCCAAGTTCGGCCGCCCTTACGCCGGACAAGCTCAAGGCGCACCTGAGCGCAGACCAGCTCAAACTTTATACATTGGTGTGGAACCGCACGCTGGCGAGCCAGATGACCCCGGCACAGATTGATACCGTCGCCGTGGATCTGTGTCCGCCAGCACACCCCGAGACGCTGCTGCGGGCCACCGGCTCCACGGTGCGGGAGCCGGGTTTTCTGGCCCTGTACGACAACCGCGAGGAGGGCGAACAGGACGAGTCATCCTTGCCGCCCCTGGAGCAGGATGCCGAAGTGGAGCTGCGCGAACTTGCGGCAAATCAACACTTTACCGAACCACCCCCGCGCTACAACGAAGCCAGTTTGATCAAGATTCTGGAGGAATACGGCATCGGCCGGCCGTCAACCTACGCCAATATCATCACCACACTCCAGCAGCGTGAATATGTGGCCCTGGATGGCAAGCGCTTCCTGCCGACCGACGTTGGCCGTGTCGTGAGCCGGTTCTTGACCGAGTTCTTCACACAGTACGTCGACTACGACTTCACCGCCCGCCTGGAGGACGAACTCGACGCCGTGTCACGCGGTGAGGCCGAGTGGCTACCGGTGCTGGAACGCTTCTGGCAGCCGTTTCACGAGCTCGTGGTACAAACTGAAACCTCGGTCGCTCGAAAGGACGTCACGCAGCAACTCCTTGACGAAGCCTGTCCGGAATGTGGTAAGCCGCTCGCCATACGACTTGGCAAACGCGGCAATTTCATTGGCTGCACAACGTACCCTGAATGTAAATACACCCGGGATATCAAACCTGCCAATGGCGAGCCCGAACCTGCGCCCGAGCTTCTGGATCGCAAGTGCCCGTTGTGCGAAGGCGACCTTGCCTACAAACGAGGCCGTTATGGCCGCTTCATCGGATGCCAGAACTACCCTACCTGTAAACACGTAGAGCCGCTCAACAAACCGAAGGATACCGGCGTCGCCTGCCCCGAATGCAAACAGGGCACTCTGATGGAGCGCAAGTCACGGTACGGTAAGCTATTTTTCTCGTGCAGCCGTTATCCAGACTGCAAATTCGCGGTCTGGGACCCTCCCTTAGCCGAGCCTTGTCCAAAGTGTGGCCACGCGATCATGACGCTCAAGATAGGCAAGCGACGCGGCGCCGAGAAAGTTTGCCCGGACAAAACCTGCGGGCACCGCGAGCCAGCGCCCCAGGACGCCTTACCAGCACCAGCCGCCTGAGCTGGTGCCGGCCTAGATCCGGACGAACTCAGACGTCCAGATTGGCGACCGCCAAAGCGTTGGTTTCGATAAATTCACGCCGCGGCGCGACGTCATCTCCCATCAGCGTACTGAACATCTGATCGGCGGCCACCACATCCTCGACTCGCACCCGCAACAGGCGACGGGCTGCGACGTCCATGGTGGTCTCCCACAGCTGTTCCGGGTTCATCTCACCGAGTCCCTTGTAACGCTGCACTCCGACTCCGCGTTGCCCTTCGGCGAGTAGTATCTCCAAGGCCTGTCCAAAGGTGGCAATCGGGCGATTGTTGTCCCCAATCTGTAGCGTAGCGCCAGACCCGATCAATCCGGCCAGACGCGCTGCCATCGCCCCGATACCGCGATACTCCGGCGAGTGCCAAAAGGCTCGACCCAGCGCGAACGACGTTGCCACGCCATGCTCCAGGCGCTGCGCCAGCAACATACCCTCGCCACCTTCCGCTACCTGCCAGCTCACGTTGAAGCGGGCAGTCGCCGTGGCCAAGGCTGCTTCGAGCCCTTGTGCCAACGCAGTCATGGCAGGGAGGTCCTGCAGGCGCGCATCAGTTACCTGCGGCTGATCCAGCAGGGCATTCAGAATACGGCGGTCGACTCGCCGGCTCGCCCGTTCAATCAGCGCCAACACTGTCGTGTAGTCTTTCGCCAACGCTTCGAAGTCCGCACTCGGCAACGGCGAAGCGTCCGCTGTTGGGCGCAAGGTTACGTTCTGGAGGGCGAGCTCAAGCAGATACAAATTTAGGCTACGCTCGTCCTTGAGGTAACGCTCCTGCTTGCCTTTTTTTACCCGATACAACGGCGGCTGGGCGATATACAAATGGCCACGCTCGATAAGCTCGGGCATTTGCCGATAGAAGAAAGTAAGCAACAACGTGCAGATATGGGCGCCGTCGACGTCGGCGTCGGTCATGATGATAATGCGGTGGTAGCGCAGTTTGTCCGGGTTGTATTCGTCGCGGCCAATGCCGCAGCCGAGCACCGTGATCAGAGTACCTACCTCGGCCGATGACAACATCTTGTCAAAACGCGCCTTCTCTACGTTCAGTATCTTGCCTTTCAGCGGCAGGATGGCTTGCGAGCGACGATCACGGGCCTGCTTGGCGGACCCACCGGCCGAATCACCCTCCACCAGGTACAACTCGCACAAACTGGGATCTTTTTCCTGGCAATCGGCAAGTTTGCCAGGCAAGCCGGCGATATCCAGCACACCCTTGCGCCGCGTCATCTCGCGGGCGCGGCGCGCGGCTTCACGGGCCCGCGCCGCGTCTACGATCTTTGAAACAATCGCTCGCGCTTCAGCGGGGCGTTCAAGTAAAAAGTCGTTGAGCTTTTCAGCGATTGCCGCCTCGACCACACCCTTGATCTCGGAAGAGACCAACTTCTCCTTGGTCTGCGAGGAGAACTTCGGATCTGGCACTTTCACCGACAAGACACAAGTCAAGCCTTCTCGAATGTCCTCTCCGCTGGTTTCCACCTTGGCTTTCTTGGCGATGCCCTCCTTCTCCATGTACTGGTTCAGAGTACGCGTCAGACCACTGCGGAAACCAGCCAAGTGGGTGCCGCCGTCCCGCTGTGGAATGTTATTGGTAAAGCAGAACATGGTCTCCTGGTAGGAATCGTTCCACTGAATGGCGATCTCTACCCCAATGTCGCCACGCTGATCCAGGAAATGGAACACGGTCGGATGCATGGGCGTCTTGTTCCGGTTCAGGTGCTCCACAAACGAGCTGATCCCACCGAGATACTCGAAGACCTCATGGCGGTCCGTGCGCTCGTCATTCAGTTCTATGCGCACTCCGGAGTTAAGGAACGACAACTCTCGCAGGCGCTTGGCAAGAATGTCGAAATGGAACTCGACATCGGTGAACACCTTGGCGCTCGGCTTGAAAAAAACGCGGGTTCCGGTGGTGGTCGTTTCGCCGATCACGGCTAACGATGCCTGTGGCACGCCGTCCCGGTAAATTTGCTCGTGAACCTTGCCGTCACGGCGGATTGTCAGCTGCAGGTGCTCCGACAAAGCGTTCACTACCGATACGCCTACGCCATGCAAGCCCCCGGATATCTTGTACGAGTTGTCATCGAACTTGCCGCCCGCGTGCAGGGTAGTCATGATGACTTCCGCCGCGGAACAGCCTTCCTCCTCATGAATATCGACGGGAATCCCTCGACCATCGTCTTCGATGCTGGCCCCCTCTTCGTGGATCGTAACGGTGACGTTCCTGCAATGACCAGCAAGCGCCTCATCAATAGCGTTGTCCACTACTTCAAACACCATATGGTGCAGACCGCTGCCATCGTCGGTGTCTCCGATATACATACCGGGCCGCTTGCGCACGGCGTCCAAGCCTTTCAACACTTTGATACTGGAAGAGTCGTAGACGTTAGATTCAGTCATGGGGTTCTCAATGAGGCGCGGATAGCAGGGCACCCTGTTCCACGTGGAACAGAGCATCAGCGTCGGCGACAAGGTCCGCGTCAAACGCGGGGGAGGTCACGAATCGTTGCAGTTTGTGGGCGGCCAACGTAGCCAACACCGCCGTCACGTGGCGATTGTCAAGCTCGGCAGCGAGGTCGTCGACAAACACTATTGGGGTGGGTTCCGGCTGGCCGTCCAGCAATTCGTCGAGTTGCGCCAGCCGCAGCACGAGGTACAAAAGCTTGGCCTGGCCAGCAGACATCTGCTCCATGCCAAGTCGGTCACGCGAGCGAAAGCCTAGATTTGCCCGGTGCGGACCGCCAGAGGTGTAACCGAGTTTCCGGTCGCTATTTTCCGCCTCACTCCAGTACGCAGCCAGGGGCAAACCATCTCGCCAACCACGACTGAACTCCAGCGTCACTTCCAAGCCGAGTTCCAAGCGCTCGCTTACGCGTTCAACGTGGGACTGTAGGCGTAGCACGTAGGCCTCTCGACTTTTCGTCAGAAGCTCCCCATCTCCAACCAATGCCTCCAGCCACGGCTTGCTCGGCTGACCCGAGCGAAGAGCCGCATTACGCTGAGCCAACGCCGTGTGATAGCGAACCCAGCTGCGGTGAAATTCGGGTTCCACGTGAAACAACCCCCAATCCAGCAAGGAACGTCGCTCGCCGCGACTCATCCTGAATCGGCGTACCCCGTCCTGCGACAACGGCAAAATGGGTAAGGTACGCGCCAACTCAGACGCAGCCCTAAGCTGGCGGCCATCCAGGCTAAGCCGGGTACCGCTCCCATCCCGGTCCATGCGGACGTGGAAATCCCGCTGATCGGGGGTCTCGAACCAGGCACTTATACTCAAGCCCAGCGTTCCATGGCGCACGATCTGACTGGTATCGCGGGTCCTGAACGATCGCCCGAGCGCCGCCAAATGAATCGCTTCAAGCACAGAGGTTTTTCCACCCCCATTGGGTCCTACCAATAGGTTCAGGCCCGGTGCTGGGCGCCAGTCGATTGCCTTCAGATTGCGCACGTCACGAGCGATGAGGCGGGTCAATCGCATTCAACAAAGATCAAAGGCGCATTGGCATGATGACATAGCGACTTGGCCCGCCTCCCGGCTCGGTAAGCAGACAACTGCTGCCTGAATCCGCCAGCTGCAAGCACACCGCGTCACTGCGCAGGGCGCCCAATACATCGATCAAGTAGCTGACGTTGAACCCAATTTCCAGCTCGCCGCCGCTGTACTCGATCTCCAGCTCTTCTTCACCTTCCTCATTCTCAGCATTATTGGCGGACAGGCGCAGCAGGTTCGGCTCCAGCTTCAAGCGCACCGACCGGTACTTCTCGTTGGCAAAAATCGCGACCCGACCCAGCGCTTCGCGAAACGCCAACCGGTCAATATCAATCGTCTTGTCCTGGTTACGGGGAATAACCCGCTCGTAATCCGGGAAGGTGCCATCGATCACTTTGGATTTGAACACGACATCCGCGGCAGACAGAATCAGGTGGTCTCGGCCGATACTCAAAGTCGCCGGCGTATCGACGTCGTTCAAGATGCGTAACGTCTCTACCACCGTTTTGCGCGGCACGATGATGCGACGACTGGCGTCCGGCGGCACCTCGACGGCGAGATCCGTCACCGCCATGCGGTGGCCATCGGTCGCCACGAAGCGCACCTTGCCGCCCTCAATCTCCAGCAACATGCCGTTCAGGTAATAGCGCACGTCCTGTTGCGCCATTGCAAAATAGGTGGTCTCAATGGCCCGACGCAAATCCCGCTGGGACAACACCAACGGCAGTTCATCGCCCTTGACATCGATACCGGGGAACTCGGCGGCCGGAAGGGTGCTAAGAGAAAATCTCGCTCGTCCAGCCCTGACAGATGCTCGCTCGCCGTTTGTCTCGATAGTTAACAGGGTACCTTCCGG
Organism: Immundisolibacter sp.; assembly: GCF_041601295.1. Classification (NCBI taxonomy): domain Bacteria; kingdom Pseudomonadati; phylum Pseudomonadota; class Gammaproteobacteria; order Immundisolibacterales; family Immundisolibacteraceae; genus Immundisolibacter; species Immundisolibacter sp. Next base: position 16,151 of record NZ_JBFIII010000010.1, on the reverse strand, counting down.
CGTGGCGCGACAAAGATCCAGCAGTTTTCTGGCCGGCAAAGTCGTGGCGCCCTCAGCCAGGCATTTTTCCAGTTTGCCTGGAATCAACAGCTCGACCTCTAGATCCGTTGCCGATAGACGAAAGCCATCAGCATCCGCTCGGATAAGCACATTAGCCAGAATAGGCAGGGTTTGGCGCCGTTCAACCACAGCGTGCGCCACCTGTAGTGGTGTCATGAGCTGACTGCGTTCAACGCTGATTTTCATGGGTGGCCTCGTTAATACTCAAACTTATTGATTTAAGGCTTATTACTATTAAGGGCTGTTAGTAACTGGATAAGGTAAAAATAGCATTTATTTTCAGTAAGTTGGATTGTGGATCGCTAGGGTATCTTTCTCACTACTTGACCAAAGTATGGCCCGGCAATCGAGTTAGCCCGGGTTGGTCGTTCAGCCTCCACAACTTATCCACAGCTTTTAACTGGTCAAGATTCGAACGAGGTTGGTGTAATCCTCGGCGATTGTTTCATCATCGCGGCGCAGGGCCGTGATGCGTTCGCAGGCGTACAGTACGGTGGTGTGATCGCGACCGCCAAGAGCCGTACCGATTTCTGGCAAGCTGCAGGAGGTCAATTCCTTTGCCAGGGCCATACCCATTTGTCTGGGCCGAGCAAAGCAGCGCTTGCGGCTACGCGAGGTCAGGTCAGCGGCTCGGATGCGGTAGTACTCGGCGACCGCTTTGACGATTTGGTCGGGCGCCACTTGGCGGTCCTGAGCCTTGACTATGTCTCTCAAGGCTTCGCGCGTCAGTTCTAGTGTGATGGGGCTATGGGTAAGCGTGGCGTAGGCCATGACCGTGCGCAGCGCGCCCTCAAGTTCGCGTACGTTCGAGTGCACCCGGCGGGCGATAAAGAAGGCCACTTCCTGAGGAACGGTTTGCCTGGCCAGCGCCGCTTTGCTCAGTACGATGGCAACCCGGGTCTCCATGTCAGGAGCTTCTACGGCGACGGACAAGCCCCATCCGAATCGGGACTTCAGCCGGTCTTCCAAGCCTTTGATGTCGCGGGGGTAACGGTCACATGTCATGACCAGTTGGTTCTTGCTTTCCAGTAGGGAGTTGAAAACGTGAAAAAACTCCTCCTGTGAGCGTTCTTTACCCGCGAGAAACTGGATATCGTCTACCAGCAGTAAGTCGAGGTTGCGGTAAAACTGTTTGAACCCGTCAACCCGGTTCTGCTGTAGTGCCGACACCATGTCGGCCACAAAGCGCTCGGCCGACACATAGGCGACGCGCGCGCCGGGCTGCTGTGTCAACAGAGCATTGCCAATGGCATGCAACAGATGAGTCTTGCCCAGGCCGACACCGCCGTACAACAGTAACGGGTTGTAGATCCCGCCGCAATTTTCGCTGACTAGCAGCGCCGAGGCCCGCGCTAGCCGATTCGATTTACCTTCGATAAACGAATCGAAATCGAGATGAACATCGACCACGGGCGCCGATTTGCGCTTGCGCTGTGTGGCAGGCGGTGATGACCTGCCATGTGGCGACGTCTGTGCTGTCTGTTCGACGGAACTACCGATTTCCAGAACCAGGGAGAGTCCTCGATCAGCCAGCAGTTCCCGGATGCGGGCCTGAAAGCGCGTGCTGACTTGCTCCAGCACAAACTGATTCGGTGCCAGCAGGTGCACGGTGCTATCGACAAGCTGTGCTTGCAGCGGTCGGATCCATGTGTTGTAAAGCTGTTGCGACAGCTCGCTTTCCAGCTGCGCGAGACAGCTATGCCAAGTGTTTTTCAAGGGCGCCCTCGACGGCTGCCGGCCCGGTTCCGAAAGCCGGAGCGGCCGGTAAGTTTACCCCCTAGCTGGAGCCGCTAACGAGTGTGGACAACTAAAAACCCGGTTGACTGCGAGGCTCGCTCTCGGTAAGCTCTCGCGCCATTTTTCCCCTGTCACATCCGGAAGTTGCGGCCATGAAGCGGACCTACCAGCCAAGTAACCTGCACCGCGCGCGAACGCACGGTTTTCGCGTCCGCATGCGTAGCGTCGGTGGTCGCAGAGTGATCAATGCCCGCCGCGCCAAAGGCCGCCACCGCATCAGCAGCGTCTGAACCTGCCTGAGCCGGCGGTTTCCGGGCAGCGGTTCACACGCCAGCAGCGACTGCTCACAGCCGGCCAGTTCAAGAACATATTCAGGCGCGGTCGGCGCCTGCGTTTGGATAGCCTAGAGTTGATTACGCTGAGTAATGACTTCGGCCAACCCCGTCTGGGCGTGGTGGTCCCAAAGCGCTGCGTAAAGCTGGCCGTGCGGCGCAATACCATCAAGCGTTGGGCGCGTGAATCCTTTCGGCGGCGGCAGCAGCGCCTGCCGGTCGGCGACATCATCCTTCAGGTGCGTGGCCAGGTCGTTACGTTCGCGCAAGTCGAGGCGGCCATGGAGCGTCTGTGTGGAGCAGCGCCATGAGTCGCGTTCTGCTGATCCTGCTGCGCGGCTATAGAATCCTGCTTAGCCCGTTTGTCGGGCAACACTGCCGCTTTCAGCCCAGCTGTTCAAATTACGCCGCTGTCGCCGTGCGGCGCTTTGGGGCTTGGCGCGGGAGCTGGCTTGCCTTGAGGCGCCTGCTGCGCTGCCACCCATGGTGCGCCGGTGGCATCGACCCGGTGCCCGAGCAATGGTCGTAAGTGCCCTCGAGCCGTCGATTTAACCGGAATTAACATGGAAACCATCCGGCTGATGCTGGTGACTGTTTTGTTGGTCATCACGTTTTTCATTTATCAGGCCTGGCAGGTGCAACGGCCGCGTCCGGTTGTGCCGCAGGCGGTCGAACAAAGCACGTTGCCCAAGGCGATCGGCACCGCGCCAGCGCCCAGCAAGGCAGCGGCCTCGGCACTGGCGCCGACCGAGCCATCGCCTCGCGGCCAGCGTATCGCCGTTGCGACAGATGTCATGCAGTTGCAGATCGATACCGCTGGCGGTGACATCCAAGCCCTGGATCTCACTCGCTATCGGGTCAGCCGCGATCGTCTGGCAGCGGCTTATCCCATGCTCAATGCAGCCGCGCCACGGCTGTTTTATCCGCAAAGCGGCTGGTTGGCGTCAGACCCTGCCCGGGCGCCGGACCATCAGGCGAACTTCGTCTCGCTGGCGAGCGAGTACCGGCTGCAGGATGGTGTCGATCAGCTGGAAGTGCCTTTGGTGTGGACCGACACCGCCCATGGCATAGAGGTGCGCAAGGTTTACCAGTTTCGACGCGGCAGTTACGACATCGGCCTGCGATACGAGGTGCGCAATACCGGAGCCGGGCCGTGGCAGGCCCAGCCCTATGCGCAGTTGTTGCGAAAAAAAGGCGCGGACGCGAAAGGCAATATGTTCATGCCCGCTTCATTTCAGGGGGCGGTTTACTACAGCGCGGCCAGCAAGTACCACAAGCTGAGCTATGACGAAATGCTCAAGTCGCCTCTGGCAACCACCCTGGGCGACGGCTGGGTTGGCCTGAGCGAACATTACTTCATCGCGGCCGTATTGCTGCCCAAGGACGAAGCCAGCAACTGCTATACCCGCGCGTTGGTTGAGGAAAAATACTTGATCGGCTGCCTGGCGCAGCCGCTGAGCGTCGCCCCCGGGCAAACGGAGAGTTGGGAGACCCGAATCTACGCCGGCCCTAAGGACCAAGACCGTTTGGAGGATGTCGCCCCGGGCCTGGCCCTGACCGTCGACTACGGGATGCTGACGGTGCTCGCCCAGCCGGTGTTCTGGCTTCTGAGCACCATTAACGGCGTTGTCGGTAACTGGGGTTTTGCCATCATTCTGGTGACCTTGCTGATCAAGCTCGCCTTCTATCAGCTGTCGGCGGCCAGTTATCGGTCAATGGCGCACATGCGCAAGGTCCAGCCCAAGATCATGGCCCTGCGCGAGCGCTACAAGGAAGACAAGAAAACACTTAACGAAAAGATGATGGAGCTGTATCGCAGCGAGAAGATCAACCCGCTGGGCGGCTGCTTGCCGATCCTGGTGCAGATTCCGGTGTTCATAGCCCTGTACTGGGTGTTACTGGAGAGCGTTGAGTTGCGCCACGCGCCTTTCATGCTATGGATTCATGACCTGGCCAGCGCCGATCCCTATTACGTGCTACCGGTCCTGATGGGCGTGTCGATGTTTCTGCAGCAGCGCATGACGCCCATGATCGGCATGGAACCGATGCAGCGGCGCATCATGTTGTCCATGCCGCTTGTGTTCACAGTGTTCTTTGCGTTGTTCCCGGCCGGGCTGGTGCTGTACTGGTTCGTCAACAATGTGCTGTCGATTACCCAGCAGTGGTTCATCAATCATCAGCTGGATCGCAAGGCCACGGCCTGAGCGCAGCCACGGATACCATCGCCGCTATCGCCACGCCCCCGGGACGGGGCGGGGTCGGTATGGTGCGTATCTCCGGGCCCGCGGCGGCCGCGATTTGTCAGGCTCTGACCGGCAGTTTGCCACCGCCGCGGCAGGCGCAGCTGGCGAGCTTCCACGATGCCGACGCTCAGGCCATCGACCGGGGTCTATGTCTGTATTTCCCCGCGCCACGCTCGTTCACGGGCGAGGACGTGGTCGAGCTGCACGGCCATGGCGGGCCGGTGGTGATGGACATGCTGCTCGCCCGCGTGCTGGCGCTAGGCGCTCGTCAGGCTGGGCCGGGCGAATTCAGCCAGCGCGCGTTCCTGAACGACAAGCTCGACCTGGCCCAGGCCGAAGCGGTTGCCGACCTCATCGACGCGGCCAGTACGGCTGGCGCCCGGGCGGCGCTGCGCAGCCTTGACGGCGCCTTGTCGCGGGAAGTTGCGGCGCTGTCCGAGCGCTTGATTCAGCTGCGCGTGCAGATCGAGGCTGGCCTCGATTTTCCTGACGAGGAACTCGACCTGCTGGCTGACGGCCGCCTGGTCGCCGCGGCCGCGGCCCTGGCCGATGACCTGGGCGCCCTGGTCGAGCGCGCCGGCGAGGGCCGCTTACTGCGCGATGGCGTAACGGTGGTACTCGCCGGCTCCCCCAATGTGGGCAAGTCGAGCCTGCTCAATGCGCTGGTGCAGCGCGAGGCCGCCATCGTTACCGCCATTGCCGGTACCACGCGCGATGTCCTGCGCGAGTATCTGGCCATCGACGGCCTGCCACTGCACCTGGTTGACACCGCCGGCCTGCGCGACAGTCAGGATCCGATCGAGCAGGAAGGCGTTCGCCGCGCGCGCCTGGAGATCGCCCGCGCCGACCACCTGTTGTTCGTCACGCAGGCCGGCGCGCCGGAACAGCCTCCCCCGGACTTGCTGGCCCAGGCGGCGGCGGTGACGCGGGTCATCAACAAGATCGACATAAGCCATGACCTACCACGCTCGGTGGTGGGCGTCTGGACCGACATCTATCTGTCGGCCCGCACCGGCGCCGGACTGGATCTGCTTCGGTCGAGAATTTGCGCCGCGGCCGGTTTCGCAGGCGCGGAGGGACAGTTCAGCGCGCGGCGCCGGCACGTCGAGGCACTGCGCCAGGCAACCGAGGCCACCACGCGCAGTGCCACGCTGCTGGCAACTGGCGCCGGGTCGGAGCTGGCGGCCGAGGAGCTGCGCCTGGCGCAGCAGGCGCTTGGGGAAATCACCGGTACGGTCAGTAGCGACGACTTGCTGGGGCGTATCTTCAGCAGCTTCTGTCTGGGCAAGTAACCGGGCGCAATAGCCGGCGCGGTGCCAGCTCGGGCGCGGGTCGTTCTAAACCTCCGCCTGACAGTGTATGTTTCGATCAACGGCGGCTGAATCGACCGGCGCAAAGCACAAGCAGGGCAGCAACAGGAGCCAACAATGAACGACTCGCGTAGTCCACCGCAACCGGCAACCGATTTCGACGCAGTGATCGTCGGCGCCGGTTTCGCCGGCTTGTACATGCTGCACAAACTGCGCGAGGCCGGCTTTTCGGCGCGCGTATTCGAAGCCGGCACCGGCGTCGGTGGCACCTGGTACTGGAACCGCTACCCGGGCGCCCGCTGCGACATCGAGAGCGTGGACTACTCGTATTCCTTCTCGCCCGAACTGGAGCAGGAATGGCAATGGAGCGAGCGCTACCCGCGCCAACCGGAAATCCTGGCCTATCTGAACCATGTGGCAGATCGCTTCGACCTGCGCCGGGACATCCACCTGGAGACCCGCGTCACGGCGGCGCACTTCGAAGAGCAGGCCGGTCTGTGGCAAGTCGAAACCGACCGCGGCCAGCGCGTTACGGCGCGCTATTGCGTGATGGCCACCGGCTGCCTGTCGCTGCCCAAGCGACCGGACTTTCCGGGTGTGGATCAGTTTGCCGGCGACTGGTACCTGACCGCCGCCTGGCCCAAGCAGGACGTGGACCTGACCGGTAAGCGCGTGGGCGTGGTCGGTACCGGCTCGACGGCCATCCAGGTGATTCCGCAGGTCGCCAGGCAGGCCGCCCATCTGACCGTATTCCAACGGACCGCGAATTTCAGCGTGCCCGCGCGCAATGGCCCCTTGCCGCAATCCGATCAGCAGCGCATCAAGGCGCAGTACCCAAGCCGCCGTCGGCTGAGCCGGGAATCGCTGTTCGGGGTACCGGTCGCCATGCCAGCGGCACCACGGCGCACCCGCGACATACCGCCTGACGAGCTGCGTCAGACACTTGAGACGCTGTGGGCACAAGGCGGTGCAATGAGCCTGCTGGCGGCCGCACCGGATGTGATCGCCGATGCCGAGGCCAACACACTGGTGGCGGACTTCGTGCGGGAGAAAATCCGCGCCACGGTAAAAGATCCGAAGGTCTCGGCAATGCTGTGCCCGACCACCCATCCGCTGGGCACCAAGCGCCTGTGCCTGGACACCGAATACTACGAGACCTACAACCGCGACAACGTGACCCTGGTGGACCTGCGTGCCACGCCGATCGAGCAGATCACCGAGCATGGCCTGCGCACCAGCGCAGCGGAATATCCGTTGGATGTGCTGATCTTCGCTACCGGCTTCGACGCCATGACCGGCGCGTTGAACAGCATCGACATCCGCGGCCGGGACGGCCTGGCCCTGAAACAGGCCTGGGCCGGTGGGCCGCAGACCTACCTGGGCCTGGCCAGCGCCGGCTTTCCGAACATGTTCCTGATCACCGGCCCCCAGAGCCCGTCGGTGTTCTCGAACATGGTGGTGTCGATCGAGCAGCACGTGGAGTGGATCGCCGGGTGCTTGGCGTACCTGCGTGAACACGACCTCGCGTGTATCGAAGCCAACCCGCAGGCGCAGGCCGGATGGGTGGCGCACGTGGCCGATGTAGCCAACAGCACGCTGCTGCCGCAGACAGACTCCTGGTACGTAGGCGCCAACGTGCCCGGTAAGCCGCGCGTGTTCACGCCGTACCTGGGCGGCGTGGGGCCGTACCGCCAGCATTGCCAGCAGGTGGCGGCGAACGGCTACGAAGGGTTTGAACTCAGCCGTCAGCCAGTCGCCGCCTGACGACAGACCACGCAACACGAGAACACAATGGATTTACAGCTCACCGGCAAACTGGCGCTGATCACCGGCAGCACCGCCGGCATCGGTTATGCGATCGCCGCCAGCCTGGCGCGCGAGGGGGCGCGCGTCATCATCACCGGCCGTACCCAGGCGGGCGTGGACGAGGCGCTCGGCAGTCTGCGTGCCGACACGGGCGTGCCCGGGCTGGGCTTTGCCGGCGATCTGGGCGACGCGGCGGTCTGCGAAGCATTGGCGGCGGCCTACCCGGACGTGGAAATCCTGGTCAACAGTCTCGGCATTTTCGAAACCAAGCCCTTCGTGGACATTCCGGACGCAGACTGGCAGCGTTTTTTCGAGATCAACGTGATGGCTGGGGTGCGCCTGGCGAGAGCCTATCTGCCGGCCATGCGCGAGCGCGACTGGGGGCGGATCGTGTTCATTTCCAGCGAAAGCGCCATCAACATCCCGGCCGAGATGGTGCACTACGGCATGACCAAGACCGCCCAGCTGGCCGTTTCGCGAGGCCTGGCCGAGTCGCTGGCCGGCACCGGCATCACCGTCAACAGTGTGCTGCCGGGACCGACCCGCTCACGTGGCGTGGTCGAGTTTCTGGACAAAGTGGCCGCGGAAGCGGGCCAGCCGGTGGCGGATATCGAACGCGAGTTCTTCAACCGCGCCCGGCCCAGTTCGCTCATCCGGCGATTCGCAGAACCGGCCGAGATTGCGGCCATGGTGACCTACATTGTCAGCCCGCTGGCCAGTGCCACCACCGGCGCCGCGCTGCGGGCGGATGGCGGCATCGTGCGCAGCCCGTTCTGATTAGTCGCGTCCCCAGCGCCGGTAACGCCATTGCCAGTAAGCGGGATGAGCACGGATTTCCGCCTCGGCCAACCGGTACAGCGTTTGTAGGGTCGGGTCGTCCTCGCGCAGGGCCGCCGCCGGAGCGGGCAACGCCGGATGGATGACCACGTCGTGCTCGGCCGGATGCAGGAAGATCGGCAGGATCGGGGCTCGTGCCCGGCGCGCGAGCACGAACGGGCCGGCTGGCATCGGCACCCGTTTGCCGAGGAACTCGATCTCGATACCACCGTCGTTCTTGACGCCCTGATCCAGGTAAATCATCACCACCCGGCCGCGGCGCAGCGCGTCCAGCACGCGCGGCGCGGCGGCCTGGTCGTGTTCGATGCGAATTGCCTCGATGCCCAGGCGCTCCAGCGCCGCAATATAAAAACCGGGCGGCACCTGGCGTGCCTCGCGGATGACGATGGTGGCCGGGTAACCGGCCTGTGCCAGCCACAGGGGTACCTTGGCGAAGTGCCCCAGGTGCAGGCCCACGGCCAATACGCCACGCCCGCCGGCCAGCGCCTGATCCAGATGCTCGCGGCCATGTGCCGCGACCGGTCCCAGGAACTGCCCGGCGTCGATCGCGCCATCCACCAGCTGCAGGAATTCGAGTGCCCCGACGCTGGCGTCGCACAGCGACTCGCGCGCAATGGCGGGCAGTTCCGTTTGCGGCCGCGTCGGTAGGCCCCGGCGCAGATTGGCCAGATCGCGTCGTCGATCACCAGGGCGCAGGGCGTAGTTGAGGGTGCCAAAAAATCGCCCGACGGCGCGCGTTGCATGGGGGCGCATTGCCAGCGTCCGTGCCAGACGGTGCAGTACCCGAAACAGGCTGCGCCGCCACAGGCGGCGAACAGGTCGCAGCAGGCGCCGGGCCGTCGTCGCCATCAGGTGACCGGCTCGTTCGCCGTGCGTAGCCTGCCGCCGACGATGTGGTGGACATGGTCCGACACGTCCAGCAGTGCGGGTCGGTGGGTGATGGCGAGCAGCGTGTAGTGGGTCTTCAGCTCGCGCAGGGTATCCCGAACGGCAGCCTCGGCAGCGGCGTCGAGCGCCGAGGTCGGCTCGTCCAGGATCACCAGCGCCGGGCGGTGCACCAGGGCGCGCGCGATGGCGATACGCTGGCGCTGGCCGCCAGACAGCTTGCCGCCGCGCTCGCCAACCGGCGTATCCAACCCATTTGGCAGCTCTGCGACGAACTCCCAGGCGCCGGCCAGGCGCAGCGCCCGCTCGGCGTCATCGCGGCCGAGTGCGGGGTCCCCCAGTGTCACGTTGGCGAGCACGCTGTCGTGCAGCAGCAGCGTATCCTGCGGAACGTAGCCGATCATGCGCCGCCAGGCCCGCCGGTCGAGCTGCGCCAGCGGTTGGCCGTCGATCAGCACTTCACCGGATTGAGGGCTCAGCAGGCCGATGACGACATCGACCAACGTTGTCTTGCCAGCACCTGAAGGGCCGATGAGCGTCGTCAACTGGCCCGCCGGGATGTCGAGGCTTATATCGTCCAACACCGCCTGCTCGCCATAGGCGAAGCGCACGTGCTTCAGCGCGATGCCGTGCTCAAGGCAGGGCCGGGCGCCACCGGCCGGGGGTTCGGCCGCTGCCCGGGCCTTGGTGATCGCGGCGTGCAGCAGCCAATACGCGGCTTCCGAGCTCACCATGTGTTGGTACTGCCGCTGCACTTTGGTGAAATAACCGAGCACCCGTGCCAGCAGGAAAATCACCACCATCACCGCCGCCAGCGACATCCCCAGATGCACCATGGCCAAGTACAGCCCGCCGGCTGCCAGGGACGCCAGCAGTGGCTCCTGCACCGCCGGAAGGGCTTCCTTGGCGATGACCTGCTTGCGCAGGGCCTTGTCGATCTGCCGCGTCTGGCTGGCCAGAATTCCGTCGGCGAGATCCTCGCGGCCCATGGCCTTCAAGGGTTTTACCGACTGCAATACATCCGTCAGATAGGTAACCAGGGCGGCAGTGAGCTGGGACTGACGCGCGCCGGCCCGGCGAGCGCGGCGTACCAGTCCCCCCATGGCGCCCATTAACGCGCCGCCGATGCCCAGTGCGACCAAGGTGGCCTGCCAGGACACCAGCAGCGCCAGCGCCGTGTAAATAACCGCTTGCACCAACAGGGCGATCATCTGGGCGGCGTTGAAATAGGCATTGGACGCCCGGTTGGCCTCGCCGGAAATCGCGTTCGACAGCCCGCCGATCGGCGTGTGCAGGTAATACTCCCAGCGGCTTGCCAGCACGGCTCGCAGCAGGCCCAGACGCAGGTCGGTCGCTACGCGTGCCACGGTGTAGCCGACCTGCGCGTTGGCGGCCAGCGTCAGTAGCGCCTTGGCCACCATGGCCGCCACCATAAGTACCAGCAGCGGACCCAGGCCCGGCGGGATGCCCATGGCGGCCAGGAACTGCGTGACTTGTCGAGCCGGCAACGGCAGTCCGGCGCTGTCGCCCGATACCGACACCAGCATGGTGAGCAGCGAGGACAGGCCTAATCCGTCCAGCAAGCCGGCCAGCAATAGCGCCAGCAGGGTAAGCAGACCGCGCGCCGGATAGGCTCGCGCAAAGTGTAGTAACAGGCGCATGGGGTCAGGGTACCCGTCGCACGGACTGGGGCCGATAGCCGGCAGCGATACGGTAGTAAAGGTGGCGGATCACCTGGCCCCGCCAACGCAGGGTCTGCTCGCGGATGGGGCCGACGTCGACCAGAGCCGCCTCGACGGAGGGATCCTCCAGATCCTTGCGCTCGAAATCGATCAGCAATACCGGCCGCCGACCGTCGCTTGGGTCGTCGAACCAGTACTCGAACATCGCTCCGGTGCGCCCGACGATGTTGCGCGAGGTGATGTTGTCGCGCCGGCCGTCGGTGTCGTAAAAGGCCAGACCGGCGGCAATCGACCACTTGCTCATGCCGGCTACCAGTGGGCGCTGGCCAGTGTCACGTTCGACCTGCTGTTCGAGTGTGTATACCGCCGCTGTCGCCTCGCGCCAAGCGAGATAACCCACGTTGTGCGTCGGGTACGGAACGCCGGGCAGACCAAAGACGATGTAAACGGCGGTCGTGGCGTAAATGCCGGCCAGTAGCAGCAAGCTAGGCCGCCAGGCGCGATACAGCCAGCGCCGCAGCGGGTCATCCGCACCGCCCGGTGGCAGCAGCGTCATTGCCAGCAACGGCAGCAGCGCCAGGTACGCGGGCCCAGTCCAATGGAAATGCGCGTAGTTGAACAGACTGAAGAAAAAAAACACGCTAAACGGCACACCGGCCGCCCACAGCAAGAAGCGGCGGCTGCGGCGATCCGGGACCGCCTCGGCACGCCAATCCGGGCGATTGAGCAGGCCCCAGGCGGCCAGCGCGCCGGTCGGAAACAGCAGCAGCAGCACGTGGACCACCAGCAAGTGGGTCGAGAACTCGTAGTTCTCCTGCAGGCGTCGGCTGCCCTGGAATGCGAAGGATGCCCAGTCGTGTTGCAGGTTCCAGACCAATACTGGCGAGAACAATACTAGCGCCATCAGTGCTGCAAGATACGGTTGCGGGCGACTCAGCCAGCGCCGCGCCGCCGGGTCGGTCAGCACAAAGCCAGCAGCGCCGCCGGCCAGCAGCACGATGGGATACTTGGCGAGCAGGCCGATGCCCATTGCCAGGCCGATTCCCAGCCAGGCACGCGCGTCATCCCGCACCAATGCCCGATGCAGGTAAAACAGCCCGGCCGACCACGCCGCCACCAGCGGCGCATCCGGTGTCATCAGAAAGCCGGACAGGAAAAACCCCGGCAGAGCGCAGCCCAGCAGCACTGCCGCCAGTGCGAGTTGGTGGCCGCCACCCACCTCGCGCGCCAGCCGGTAGACATAAGTCAGGGTGATCAGGCCGCAGCCTATGGCTCCCAGACGCATTCCAGCCGCCGTGTTACCCAGCAAATGCGTACCGAGCCAGTTCAGCCAGGCCACCAGCGGCGGGTGGTCCAGAAAGCCGAGTTCCAGGTGTTGCGAGTAGAGCCAGTAATACGTTTCGTCGACGATGGGGTCGGCGAGCGGAAAAAACAGCACTCGCAGGGCCACGAAGAACCCGGCGAAGGCCAGCAGACCCGTTCCTGGTAACGTGGTTAGCGGCAGAGTCAGGGATGTCGCCGGGGGGGATGCAGTCACTGGCAGATGGTTTTATGAGCGGGCGCGGCATGATACCGCCCCTGCCGCGGGCGCCGGTCGGCCCTTAAGGAAGCGCTGAATAAATCCATCCTGGCTTTCTCAGCGCCCGCCATCGGAAAAGCGTGGTTTTCCGATGGCTCACAAAATCCGTGGCTGTCGGCCACAGATTTTGGCAGCGCATCCTTGCGCTGCGGTAAACACTGAATACTTCAGCGTCTCCTTAGCGTTGCTGCTGGATCAGCTCGATGCGATAACCGTCGGGGTCCTCGGCAAATGCGATTATCGTGCTGCCGTGCTGCATGGGGCCGGCCTCGCGCACCACCTTGCCGCCACGTGTCTTGATCGCCTCGCAGGTCGCGTGAGCGTCCTGGACCTCAATCGCAATGTGACCAAACCCGCTTCCCAAGTCATAGCATGGCGTGTCCCAGTTGTGCGTCAGCTCGATCAGCGGCGTGCCGGCCGAACTGGGCGAAACGCCCGGCTGCGACGCGTAACCGACAAACGCCAGGGTAAAGCGACCGGCCGGAAAGTCGTGGCGCGCCACCAGGCCCATGCCCAGCACGCTGGTGTAGAACGCAATCGAGCGGTCAAGATCGCCGACTCGCAACATGGTGTGCAGAATTCGCAAGACGCTTTCCTGGGTAATGACTGAAGGCTCCGCGCTCGGCAGCCAAGCGGAGCCGATACTGGCCTGCCTGATGGTACCGCGCGTCTTGACGCCACTGTCCAGCGGCGCATCTAATACGCACCCCGCGCCGCGCCGCAACGGCTGAATCGACCCGCGGTCCGCAAACATGGTGTTTTCCAGGTTTTGCCTGGCGGATCGCAAGCCTACCCGTGGCCAGCCGTGCCAGCGGCAGGGTTCCAGTTCGAGGTGTGGCCAGGTAGCTCAGTCGGTAGAGCAGTGGACTGAAAATCCACGTGTCGGTGGTTCGATTCCGCCCCTGGCCACCATTTTTTACGTGGGTAATCCCGCTAAGACGGGGTCGCGTGTTGTGATTTTCCGCGCCCAGGCCAAAGCTGTCGGAGTCGTGGCGGGCGCGCCCGCTTGTATCTTTAGCCCAAGGTCTTATGCCCTACCTGATCGTCAAGCAAACCAAAAAAACTCTTTCCAAAGGCAAGTTCCTCGACCGGGAAAACGGACAGGTTTTCGAGCGCGAACGCGTCGCAACCGACCGCGAGAGCTACCTCAACAGCGTCGACCCGGTGTGTTGGGTGCCCTGGATCGATATGGCCATCACCTTCTCCAGCCGCCAAAAAGCCGAACAGGTTCGCCGCAACCTGCCGGCGGAGGGTATATCTGTCGAGTCCATGTGAGCGGCCCTTGCAGAGACTTGCATGTTGCCGACGCGGACATGGAAGTGAACATTCCGAGCCGGGAATCTCTCCAGTTACGCGTTGAAACCAACCGGCCCGGTTCGGCCCGCGGTGTCCGTACGAGCGTCTACTTCTCCCGACCCTGCCTGGCCGCGGCCTGTGCCCGATCGGACCAGCGGCGCAGTCAGCGCGGCGTAGCGGGTGAATAGAACGCAACGCGCTGGGACCCCGTCGCCGGCATAGCTGCGGGCGCCGCCGTCGGGGCGGCGAGGGCGTCTAGTGTCTAGTACGGCTTGCGCGGCCTGTTCGATGGCGCGGATGTTGAGCGGGTCTTGGTCGCGCACGCGCACGTCGGCGTAGCCGGCGATGAAGCCGAAGCGCTCGATATGGCGCGGCGGCTCGGGGCCAGGAATGCCGGCGAAGTAGTCGGTGGCCTGCGTGTAGGCGGCGGTCAGATCGGCACCGGCGCTCTTGTGCTCGGCCAGCAGCAGGCCTGGCCAGAACACGTCGATGCGCCCCATGCCGGGCCGGCCGAAACGCGCCGCGGCGCGCTCGAACACCACCTGCGCACGCCGCCGGTGCACGCCGAACACGGCCAGGAACTCGTTCCAGAAGGTCTGCGACTCGGCACGTTCCGAGGCGCCGTTGGCTCAGTCGCGGGCAAAGGCCACGGTGCGGGCGCGGATGTCGGCCCAGGTGAGGCGGGCGGGGGTTGGTTGGGTCATGGGCGCGGACGCGATCCGGCGTCCATGTCGGGCTGCGGATACGATCTGTAAGCCGTGGCCTCGCGCGTCATGAAGTTCGAGGTAGCGTGGGTGCAGGAATACCTTTTCCCGACCGGAGCGCCACTCCTCCAGAACCCCAGTGGCGCATAGCTGCTGGAGATAAGACGAAGCAGTCTGCCGGTGGCCGATGCCGGCGGCGACCAGATTGGCGATGCGACAGTACGGCTGCACGAAGATCAGCTCCACCAGCTCGCGGCTATAAATCGACGGCGCTGCGCGACGCACGTAGTCCCTGGTGTGGTCCATCAGTTCGCGGATGGCCTGGATGCGCGAGCTGGTCCAGCGCGCGGTGTCGGTGACGGCGGCCAGCATGTAGAGCAACCACGGCTCCCAGGCTGCTTCGCGGGTGACGCCTAGCAGCAGGCGGTAGTAATCCGTCTTGTTGTGCAGGATGTAGCGGGACAGGTACAGCACCGGCTGGCTCAGCAGGCCCTGCTCCACCAGATACAGCAGGTTCAGGATGCGGCCGGTACGACCGTTGCCATCGATGAAAGGATGGATGGCTTCGAACTGGTAATGCGCCGCGGCCATGCGCACCAGCGGGTCCAGATGGGTGGCTTCGTGAAGAAAGCGTTCCCAGTTGGCGAGCAGGTCGCGCAGCCGGGCTTCGCCGGCCGGTGGGGTGTAGATCACTTCGCCGATCGCGTCGTTGGCAAGTGCCGTACCCGGTATGCGGCGGATGTCCATATCCCGGTCCTTGATGAGACCGCACACCTCCACGGCCAGGCGCGCGCACACCGGGCGCTCGACCAGCGATCGACAGCCGTGGTGTAGCGCGGCGCGGTAACGCAGTGCCTCGCGTGTTGGCGGGTCACCAGGATCGGCGCCATCTGCGTAGCGGAAAAGCCTGTCAGTGGTAGTGACGATGTTCTCGATCTCTGAACTCGCCTGTGCTTCCAGTAGCGGGATGGCGTTGATGAGAACGGTGGGATTTGGAATCAGGGCCCCGAGCTGCTTGAGCTCGGCCAGAGCAGCGCGCGCCTCGATACATGCCTTGAGCACCGCTCGGGTTTCAATTTCCGTTGCTGGCGGGAGCCGGGGCAATTCGTCGTAAGGAACCGTTGGACCGGACCAGGCCATCTCGGGCCTCCGTTAGGGGTGGGGGTAGGACATGGGTGCGACATAGGTAGGACATATGTCGAAGTCGGCGACATATTCGATTTTCGTGTCGAATATGAACAAACTGTTCGACATGTTATGCGAGGCGCCCGTGGTTGCAGTCGGTCTGCGCAGCTCTTATGCAATCTTGAGGCACTTAAAGTTGCGTAAGACGCGTCCGAAGCGCCCCTTATGCAACTTTCGCGGCCTTGCGCTGTGAGTCCTCGCGGGCGGGATTGCCCTACCCCACGCGTTGCTCAGCTCCCGGCCAGCGCCTGGCGGATGAACCCGGTCGTCTCGGCCAGCGGAATGTTCTGCGCTTCCTCCGCGCGGCGAGCCTTGTACTCGACCGTGCCGTCCTTGAGGCCGCGTTCGCCCACCACCAGCCGGTGCGGGATGCCGATCAGGTCCATGTCGGCGAACATCACGCCGGGCCGCTCCGGGCGATCATCCAGCAGCACTTCCACGCCAGCGGCGGTCAGTTCGGCGTATAGGCGCTCGGTCGCTTACGCCACCCCCGGC
>NZ_JBFIII010000009.1 GCF_041601295.1 Immundisolibacter sp. | reverse complement strand
TAGGGGGTGAAGGTGACGCCCGGCGGGCGCTGCATCGGCAGGTGCTCGGCCACCATCTCGGGCGCGCCGCCGCGCAGGACGGCCAGCGTGCGATCCATCGGCACGCCCCAGTACAGATGCGCCGCGAACTGCCGGTAGGACGGAAAACACCAGTCGCCTTCGCGCAGCGCCGCCGCGGCGCCAAGACCCACGGCTTCCTCGTACATGGACTGTGCGGTCACGCTCAGTTCGCCGCGCCGCTGCATGCGGATGGTGTGCGTCTCGTAGGCGCGGGTCTGCACCAGGGCGCGGTACATGCGCAGCAGCGTGGGGTCGTCAAGATCGGGCGCGTCCCCGACCAGACTGCCATCCGGCCCCAGGATGCGAAAAAAGTCCTCATCCGGGGCCTGCTCTGCCCACTTGTGCTGTCCCATCGCGGTCTCCTCGTCCGCCGGCCCGAACGACCGGCCGGCCTATAATGCCATCGACATCACTCAGCGCCGGACGGGCGCCTTCGGCCATCAAGGACAGATCATGATCGACTCTCCGCTGTTACCCCATCTGGACGCCTACATCGACGGCCGCTGGACGCCGGCCGCGTCCGGCAAGACCTTTCGTGTCATCAACCCCGCCACCGGAGACCACCTGGCCGACGTGGCGTCGCTGGCCCGCGACGAAGTGCTGACGGCGATCACGGCTGCCAAACAGGCACTGCGCACGCCGTCGAGCTTCGAGCAGCGTTATGCGTGGCTGACCGGCATTGCCCAGGCGCTGCGCGAAAACCGCGAGGAAATCGGCCGCATCCTGACCCTGGAACACGGCAAGCCGTGGAAGGAGGGCGCCGGCGAGGCCGACTACGCGGCCGGCTTTTTCGCTTACTGCGCCGAGCATCTGGATCTGCTCAAACCTCGCAAGCTCGCCGAAAAGCCGCGCGGCTGCGAGTGGACCGTGCAGTACCGCCCGGCCGGCGTGGTGGGCCTGATCGTGCCGTGGAACTTCCCGATCGGCATGATCGCCAAGAAGCTGTCGTCCGCCATCGCCGCCGACTGCGCCAGCGTCATCAAGCCGGCCTCCAAGACGCCGCTGACTATGCTGGCCCTGTTCACGCTGCTGGATCAGGTGGTCAAGCTGCCGGCCGGGCGTGCCAATCTGGTGATGGGCTCGGCCGGCATGATCGGCGACGCGCTGCTGAGCAGCCCCGATGTGGCGGTGGTCAGCTTTACCGGTTCCACCGAGGTCGGTCGCGAGCTGATCGAAAAAAGTGCGCCACTGGTCAAGCGCCTGACGCTGGAACTGGGCGGCAACGCGCCGTTCATTGTCTACGAGGACGCCGACCTCGATCACGCGGCGGATCAGCTGATGGCCAGCAAATTCCGTGGCAACGGCCAGACCTGCGTGTGCGCCAACCGGGTCTATGTGCAGCGCAGCGTGGCCGATGCGTACCTGGAGAAAGTCGTCGCGCGCGTGCGCAAGCTGAAACTCGGCAACGGCATTGACGCCGACACCGACATCGGCCCGCTGGTGGACCGCTCCGGCTACGAGAAGGTGCGTTATCACGTGGAAGACGCCATCGCCAAGGGCGCGACGCTGCTGGTCGGCGGCGGCGCCAAGCCGATCGACACCGAATGGGGCGGCTTTCACCCGCCAACGGTGGTGCGCGGCGTGACCCACGATATGGCCTGCTGCAAGGAAGAAACCTTCGGCCCGCTGGTGCCGGTGATCGAATTCGACACCGAGGCACAGGTGCTGGACATGGCCAACGACACCGAGTTTGGCCTGGCCGCCTACGTGTTCACCCGCGACGAGGCCCGCGCCCAGCGTTCCATCATGGCGCTGCAGTTCCAGCACGTCGGCTGGAACACCGGCTCTGGCCCGACGCCAGAAGCGCCGTTTGGTGGTATCAAGCAGTCCGGCTTCGGCCGCGAGGGCGGCGCCGAGGGTATTTACGAATTTGCAGAAGCGCAGACCGTGCCGCGAGGAGCCTGAAGCGCGACACTTTTGGTCGAACTGGAGGAGATCGCCATGCTGGAGCTGTACACCCATCCCATGTCGCCCTGCGCCCAGAAGGTGCGTTTGGCGCTGGAAGAGAAAGCGCTAGCCTGGCATGCGCATCAGGTGGATCTGGCGCAGAAGGAAAACCTGCGCCCGGAGTACCTGAGGCTGAACCCCAAGGGCGTGGTGCCCACGCTGGTGCACGACGGCGTGCCGATTATCGAATCATCGGTTATCTGTGAGTATCTGGAAGATGCCTTCCCGGCGATGCGGCTCAGGCCGGACGGTGCGCTGGAGAAGGCTGAAATGCGGCTGTGGATGAAACATGTCGACGAGAAACTGCACGCTGCGATGGCCTCCCTGCAGTGGACGCTGCTGATGCGGCCCGTGCTGCTGGAAAAATCGCCCGAGCAGGCGGAGGCGCTCATCGCGCGGGTGCCGGACAAGGCCCGCCGCGAACGCCAGACCCGGCTTTATCACCAGGGACTGGACGCACCGGACGTCGCCGATGGTGTGCACGTGTATGACCACACTGTTCAGGACATGGAACGTGCACTCGCCGACCGGGAGTGGTTGGCCGGCGGCAGTTACTCCCTGGCGGACCTTGCGGTATTGCCGTATTTCCAGACCTTGATGCAGTTCGGCTGGCAGGCGTTTTATGAGCACCGTCCGCGGGTCTGCGCCTGGCTGCAGCGCAGCCTCGCACGCCCTGCGTATGACAAGGGCATCCGGTCGGGGCTCGACCCGGCCTTGCTCAGTCGGCTGGAAGGCCGTGGCGCCGAGGCATGGCCGAGGTTACAGACCTTGCTCGCGGCCTGAAAGCCCAGACCGATTGTGTGTCTTGAGAACTGGCGGATTGTGGGCCACGGGAAACGCTGGCTGGTCTGATCCGCAGGCATCGGTTCAGGCCCGGAGGTCGGCAGCATCCATCGTCGTCCGGGTTTGATACATCGAAATACAGGGAGGAGACCTCGCATGAGCGAGTCGCAGTTGTTCGGTAACGTTTCAAGCGCGTCGCTGGCAGGCTTGCTGCTGGTATGCGGCGCCAGTTGGGCGGCGGCACCCGGTCAGGCGGACCTGCTGGCTGATCATGTCAATACCCAGGACGTGGTTACGTACGGTATGGGGCTGAACGTGAACCGTTACAGTCCGCTGGACCAGATCAATGCCAGCACTGTCGAACATCTCGCGCCGGCCTGGACCGCCAGCCTTGACGACGACCACGGCCAGGAAGCCCAGCCACTGGTCCACGACGGCGTGATCTACGCCATCACCCACAAAAGCACGTTTGCCTTCGACGCCCGCACCGGCAAGCCGCTGTGGCGGCACGATCTGACCTACGAAAAACGCATGTTTCGCGTGGTGTGCTGCGGCATGGTGGCACGCGGGGCGGTGCTCTATGAGGGCAAGCTGATCCGTCAGACGCTGGACAATCACGTGCTGGCGCTGGACATGAAGACCGGCAAGGAAGTCTGGAACGTGCAGGCCGCCGACTGGCAGGATGGTTACACCATGACCGGCGCACCGCTGGTCGCCAATGGCGTTGTCATTGCTGGCGTGGCCGGCGGCGACATGGGCGTACGTGGCTTTCTGGACGGTTACGACGCGGCTACCGGCCAGAAGCTGTGGCGCTTCTGGACCACCGCCGGGCCGGATGACCCCGGTGGCAAGACCTGGGAAGGGGACGCCTATCTGCACGGCGGTGGAGCCACCTGGTTGCCGGGCTCCTACGATCCGAAGCTTGATCTGGTCTACTGGGGCATCGGCAACCCCGGCCCGTGGAATGCCATCGTTCGTCCCGGCGACAACCTGTACACCGACAGCGTGGTGGCGCTGCGGCCCAAAACCGGCGAGCGGGTCTGGCACTACCAGTACGCGCCGAACGACACCTTCGATTACGACGGCGTGAACGAATTGATCCAGGCCGATCTGCAAATCGACGGCAAGCCGCGCCAGGTCATTTTGAACGCGAACCGAAACGGATTCTTTTACGTGATTGACCGCGCGACCGGTGAGTTGCTCAAGGCCAATCAGTTCGTCGACACGCTGAACTGGGCGACCGGTCTGGAGCCCAAGACCGGCAAGCCGATCCTGTCCGAGGTGGCGCAGGCCGTCCTGGCCGGTCAGGAGCAAGTGGTATGGCCATCCAACATCGGTGGCAAGAACTGGGGGCCGGCCTCGTACAACCCGAACACCGGATTGGTGTATCTGAACGGTTTCGAGCTGTCGATGAAGTACAAGCTGCTGAACGCCTCCTGGCGGCGCGGCATGATGTACGTGGCGGCCGATTTTTCGTTTCGTCTGCCAGATGACGGCAAGCCGCTCGGTTACCTGCGGGCGGTGGATCCGCTCACCGGCAAGCGCATATGGGAAGTGCCTCACGACCCACCGTCCAATGGCGGTACCTTGTCCACGGCCGGCGATCTGGTGTTCACCGGGCTGATGACCGGCGAGCTGGTCGCTCACCACGCGCGCACCAGTAAGCTGCTGTGGAGTCACAAGACCGGGTCCGGAATCATCGGTCCACCCATTACCTATGACCTCGATGGCGAGCAGTACGTGGCCGTTATGAGCGGCATCGGTGGGCTGCTGGCGCTGTATCTGCCACATCCGGAGCTCGCCAAGGTGCCCAAGGGCGGCAGCCTGACGGTGTTCCGCCTGCCGCGACCCGCAGGCGCCGCCAATTGATCTTCCGGACGTGGCGCGGCGCGCTTGCCGTCGCGCTGGCCTGGAGCTGTCTCACACAGGCCGGCGGGCGGGCGCCCGATCCGGCCCTCGCCGAGCTGGGCGGCCAGCTCTATCTGCAGATGTGCCGACAGTGCCATGGCCAGGCATTACAGAGCAGCGGGGCGGCGGCCGCCGATTTGCGTCAGTTTCCGCCGGACGATCCGCAGCGCTTCCATGAGTCGGTGATGCACGGCAAGAACGGCATGCCGGCCCACGACGACATCCTTACCGACGAAGACATCGACGCATTGTTTGCTTACGTAACAGCGACGCAGCAGGCACAGCGGCAATGAGGCAGGTCATGACTGATCATCGAAACCGGCTGCGCGGCATCATTTGCGCGGTGGCCTTGCTTGCCGGGCCGGCTTTCGGCATGGGGCAGGGGCTCAAGGTATGCCTGGAAAGTGGCCCGCCGCCGCTGTCGTCAAAAGAGCGCGGCGGCATCGACATGGCCGTTGCGGAGCAGGTGGCGGACTGGCTGGGCCGCCCGCTGGAGATCATCTGGTACGAGGTGGAAGACGACTCTGACAGTTCCCCGGCGGCGCAGGTCAACGGCCTGCTGTCCGCGGGGGTATGCCAGCTGGCGGGTGGCTTCCCGCTGGTGAGCGATGGCTTGCGGGTGCCATTGACCGACACCTATCCGCTGGTGCTGCCGGACGGCAGCCGCCGTTTCGTGAAGCTGGGCACACCCATTCACACGGCGGCGTATCGGTCAGTCGATTTTCGTGTGGTGCTCGGTGCGGCCGAGGGCAAGCGCGCGGTGAGCAGCCTTGATGAGCTTCGCGGACTGCCGCTGTTGGCGGGGCAAAACACGCTGGCCGATCACATCCTGCTGGCTCACGGCGGGGGCGTGCTGCGTCCGGACGTGGTGCACGTGCCGATGCTGCAGGCGGGTGTACTGGCCGCGCTCGAAAAAGGTCATGGTGCGGCCGCGCTGGTGGAAGGGCCGCAATTCGACGCTTATAAAAAAGCGCACCCGGACAGCCACCTGCGTGACGGCGGCTATCAACACCCGCTACAGGTGAACGTGGGCTTCGTGGCGCTGGACACCCGCCGTGGCCTGGTGGACTTGTTTGACCAGGCGATTTCCGACCTGCTGGCCGAGGGTGACATCAAGGCCGAGTTCGTCCGGCTGGGCTACCGCTTCCTGATGCCGGGAGAGCCGCAAGTCCTGCCGCCGCTCACGCTGCGCCTGCTTGCGCAGCCTGCCGGCGGTTCCTGATAACGGTTGACCGTTGGACTCGTTACGACTCTGGTCGCCGCGTCGGCGCTGGCGAAGTTCTCGGCCGGGCGATCAGGGCGCGGTGGTCGACAGATCCGCAGTCATCACCGGATGAATGCCGGCCGGCCCCTTTTCCCATTCGGGTCCAGGGTGCAGCACCTCTGTGACGTAGCCCAGATCCTTGGCTGTATCGACATAATAGAAATTGGCGAAGCCGCCACCGATACCGCCGCCCATGACTACCGGCATACCGGCTTTGGCCAGGCGTTCGGCGTTGGCCTTCCAGCTGGCCGCATCTGGCAGCATTGATGCGTTGACGTGGTGAATGCCCTCGCCGACCAGGTTGCGGTAGTTTTCCTTGTAGTGACTGGGGCCAAACGTCGGCTGGATGACCTCGAAGCCGAGTAACGGGGTGAAATTGAACAGCGTCGTGAAGTAGGCATGGTCGACCGGTTTGCCCAGATACTCCGGGTTTTCCAGTGAGCCGGGGGCAGTGCGCCAGTTCATGAAGTTCCAGTCGGCCAGGCCGAACAGGCGCGACCAGTCCGCGACGCGGGCCATGAGGTCATGCACCACCACGCCGAAGTGCATCTGGAATGTGCCCAGTGGCAGCAGTGGGCCGCCCTCGGGAATTGCATCGGCAAGGTTCCAGACCTCGTCCGGCTTCTCGGTCTGGCGCTCGCCATCGGCCACCAGTAGCTGTACGTAAAACCCCCCCAGGGTGTCCCGGGTATCGAGACACACCTCCCGGACGCCGTCCGGCAACACGGCGCTTTGCGCGATTGCCACGCCCTGCCCGGCGAGCCAGCTCTCCAGTTGCGCCATGCGAGCGCTGTCGACCACGCCGGTGCAGATGTGATGGATGCCTTCGCCCTTGGTGAGCAGGAATTCCTGATACGTGGTCCAGCCGCCGCGCGGCTCCACCAGACGGATGGTGACCGGCCCAAGGCCCGTCTGCGCCTGACCGGTGGCGGTGAGGAAATGCTGCGGCGAGGCGTGACCACGCGTGGTGGCTTTGCTCAGCCGCTGCGGGGTGTGGTCGGTCACCGCCCACTCCTCGATGCCATACATGCGCGCGAACTTGCGCGCGCTGGCGTGGGCGTCTTGTACGACGACTCCGATATGAATCAGGTCATCGGTCGGTATCTTGTTCATCGCGGTGCTCCTGGCCGTGTCAGGCCCAGCGAATGGTGGACAGGCGGTCAGCGGGGTCCAGCGGCTCCCAGATGCCGTCCACCAGTTCGTAGTTTTCCTGCGCGTAGAACTCGAAAGTCGGGTTCAGCGCGCGGGCTTGTTCCTGGTCGGGCGCGCCCTGTTCGCGCATCTGTTTGTGCCAGTGCTGGTCGTAGAGCTCGCGGCTGGCCCAGTGCTCCATCAGGATGACCCGTCCCGGGTTGTCCACACTGCGGAACAGTTCGTATTGCAGGGCGCCTGGCTCCTGCAGGACCGGCTTGAAGGCCTGCGCCATGCCGCCGACCGCCTGGTCAGCGGCGTCCTGGTTCGGAAAATTCAAAGTCACGATGACGCGTACGCCTGCCATGGGTCATTCCTCCTTGGGATTCTGTGGACTGGGGAACCCTGTACTTGTGCCGCCTCGGGGCTCGCCCCGGATGGATCAGTAAAAAAGACTCAGGTTCTTGACCAGCAGAGTGGCCATGTCGAACACCACCGTGCGACTGACGATCTGAAATCCATAGACGCTGTCCGCTCGACGTAGGCGGTCGAAACGTCTGCCGATGACAGAATCCTGGTGTCGCTCGCTGCTGGTGCGGTAGACATGAAAACTCGATTGGACGTCGAATTCGTTGTCAGGCTCGGTGGTATGCGCCCGCACGTTGCTGATCAGATGTCGCGTGCGCGAGGGCGGCGTCTCCGACCAGGCCATGTTGGTATGCAAGCGGTTCACGCGTTCACCGAGCATTTGCAGGTTCTCGTCGAAATGCGCCGCCGTGCCAGGCGGGTACATCTCGCGATCCATTTCCCGCGCCAGACGGTTCACACGCACTGGTGCCCAGTAGTGAACGTCCGGCGCCATCAGGGCCAGCCAGTCATGGAATTGCCAGGCATCCAGCAGTTCAGCCTCGGCATACAGAAACTGCTCGATGTCGTAGGCTGTCTGCAGGGGTACGTTGACCGGCGCCAGGTGTTCCTGGCGCTGAAACAGGTGCACGACCTTGGCTTGCTCGCTCATGTTCGGCCCCCTGGCTCAGGCAGCAAACGAGTCGGGTTTTGCCGGCGCCGCAGTGGCGCTGCGTTCGTCGTCCTCGCGCCGTTGCTTCAGCCGCGCCAGGTCCGGCCAGGGCGCGCCCGACATGATGTCGATATAGTGTCGGTACATGCCACGGGCACCTTCTTCAGCGTACACGTGGGGCACCGTGCGCCCTGGCAGGCCGTCCGCGTCGTAACGCGCGCGCCCCAGCATTTGCTTGTAGATGAGTGGAACCTTGCGCGCCATGTAGCCGCGCAGGATGCGCTGTTCCTCTTCCCAGTTGACGGCGTCGTCCTGCTCGAACATTCCGGCGGGACTGAAGGTGCGCAGCAGATCCAGGCGGATCGCCTCCTTGACCTCGGCCGGTGCCGCTACCGGTGCCATCGACCAGGCCCAGATTTCCATCTCGTTCGGGCCGCGTGGGTGGGTGACGCGGAACGTGTAATTACTGAGCATCATGAAGTTCGGAAAAATGTTGGCGTGCCCATGCGCCGTAACCCGTTGTGGTCCCAGACGCGCCGCGACCTGGTCCTTGGTGGCCTCCTGCCAGCGGTAGATGGTCTCGTTCATGACCGGCATGCCGCCAGCAAACCAGCCAGTGCCGTGGCCATAGGGGGACACGAACTGAAAGCCCGCCGGGCTGGCCAGTTGCCCGAGTTGGCTCATGGCCCAGTCAGGCGGGGGGCTGTTGGCGTCCACGGGAGTGGGCATCATCACCTGGAACGCCGATGCGTGGGATACCTCGCCGTGATACATGTCCGAAGTCGGCTGCTCCGCATTGAATTTCCAGTTGGCGGGTAACACCCATTTGTGTAGGCCGACGATTTCGAGACCACCTTCGTAGCGGTCGATGTAGGCGTCGAAGTACCACGCGAAATCGCCCAGATACTCCTCGAACTCCGGAGCGGTGGTGTCCCAGGTGCCGAAAATGAAGCCTTTGTAATTCGCGAGCCTTACCTCGGTGGCGCGGAATTGCTCACGGTCTTCGGCGTTGTAGATTTCCTCGCCGTGCGGGATGTTGATCACGCGGCCGTCGAGGCCGTAATTCCAGCCGTGGAACGAGCACATGAAATTGCGTGCGTTGCCGGTGTCCGCCCTGCACAGGCGCATGCCGCGGTGACGGCACTGGTTGAGGAACGCTTTGACGGTCCCGTCCGGCTGGCGCACCACCAGTACCGGATCCTCGCCGATATAGTTCTGGATGAAGTCGCCCGGTTGCGGCAGCATGGCGTCGTGCGCCAGGAATATCCAGGAACGGGCGAAAACCTGCTCAAGCTCCTGCGCGTAGACTTCCTGGCTGTGAAAAATCTCGCCACGAATCAGGCCGCGGTCCGGATCGATCCATTGTGAAACGTCCATGCTTCTCCTCCTTCCAGTCCAGTCGCTGCATTATCCTTTACGAGCGTTCAGCGATGGTAGGGGCCAGCGAACTGGGGTGTCAATTTGCGCGGTGACCTCGGTGGCGAACTGCTGCAGTAAGGAGGGAAGCTACCGATGACCGATCGTGACGCCCGGCCAACGGTCGCGTGGGATGAGGAGTTCGACTGGATCGTGGTTGGCAGCGGGGGTGGTGGTATGACCTCGGCGCTGACCGCCCATCACCACGGCTTGCGCAGCCTGATCATAGAGAAATCGGCGTACGTCGGGGGTAGCACTGCCCGCTCTGGCGGCTGCGTATGGATTCCGAATAACTACCTTGCGCTCGAAGGCGGCCTGCCGGACAGCGAAGACCTGGCCAGGACCTACATGGCCGCCACGGTGGGTGACCGCACGCCGCCCGCCTTGCAACAGGCCTACCTGAAATACGGGCCTGAAATGATTCGGTTTCTGCGCGACCACAGCGCGATGCAGTTCGAGTGGAGCAAGGGCTATTCGGATTACTACCCGGAAGCACCGGGCGGCTTTGCCGATGGCCGTGCTCTGGAGCCGGTGCCCTTCGATGGCCACCAGCTCGGGTCGAATTTCAGATACCTGCGCCCGCCGGTAATGCCCGGCGTGCGCTACACCTCAATCAGCCTGCGCGCGGCGCAGATCATGGGTGGCATGCGCAGGCATTGGAGCGGTCGCCGCCAGCTGCTGAAAACGATGTATGACACAACCCGCAACATCTTGACCCGAAAGGCCATGCTGACCATGGGGCAGGGCGTCGCAGGGCGGCTGTATTACTCGGTGCTGCGCGCCGGCGTACCGGTCGAACGCAATACGGCGCTCGCGCGGCTGATCCAGGAAGACGGCCGCGTGCTTGGCGTGGAAGTGACACGCAATTTCAAGCCGCGCCGCTACCGGGCCACGCGCGGCGTGCTGCTGGCCGCTGGCGGTTTTGCCCATAACCAGGCCATGCGCGATCAATACCACCCGCAGCCGTCGCAGGCGGCGTGGTCGATCGCGGTTGAGAGCGACACCGGTGATGGCATCCGCGCCGGTCACGCGGCCGGTGCGCGTCTGGATCTGATGGAGGATGCCTGGTGGGGGCCAGTCAGCCAGATCGGTGGCCAGCGCTATCCGAACTTCAGTGTCACCGAGCGCTCAACACCCGGCGCCATGGTGGTGAACAGCCAGGGCGAGCGCTTCGTGAACGAGGCGGCGCCGTACTCGGACGTGGTCCACCGCATTCACGAACTGCATAACAGCGGCGGCGTATCGCATGTGCCGTGCTGGATCATCCTGGACCGCACCAACCGCAATTCGTACATGTTGGGCCTTGCGATGCCGGCACTGCCCCTGCCCAGGAAGTTCTTCGAACACGAGGATTTTTTCAAGGCGCCGACTTTGCAGGCACTGGCGCAGCAAATCGGCGTGCCGGGCGACCGGCTGCTGGCATCGGTGCGCAAGTTCAACGCCTACGCCGAAAGCGGTGTCGATCCGGAGTTCCACCGCGGTGAGAGCGCCTACGACCGCATTTTCGGCGACCCGCACTTTCGCAACCCGAACCTGGCGCCGCTGATCAAGCCGCCGTTTTACGCCGTAAAGCTTTACCCCGGCGACATCGGCACCCGCGGCGGTCTGGTGACCAACGCGTTGGCGCAGGTACTGGATCAGGACGGCGGGGTGATCCAGGGCCTGTGGGCGACCGGCAATAGCATGGCCTCGGTCATGGGGCATTCATATCCCGGTCCGGGGGCCACGATCGGGCCTTCGATGACCTTTGGGTACGTCGCTGCCCTGGCGGCGGCCGGCAAGATCCCTGCCGAGGGGCCGGCGTAGGCGCGTTTCAACCGTGCTGTAGCTCGTAGACCTGGTACTCGATACCGCCGGGGACCACGCGGCCCTCACCCACGGCCAGGAGCTGGTTGAGCCATTGGTACCGGGGATCCCCGGTCTCGAAGCGTAAATGGGTCATCAGGTACAGTTCGCCGATACGGGTTTCGCCGCCACTTGCCGTCGCCTGGCCGAAGCGCTCGTTCAGCTCCAGAAGCCCGCCGTAGGTGACGTAGATATTCGCGCCGTCATGGGTTTCCAGAACGATTCTTACGTCAACCCGGCCCATGCCGGTCTGATCGACCAGTATCCAGTCGGCGCCGCTGGCGTGGATGCGCCCGGTCAGGCGCTCGCCATCGAACGCCCCGCCCGTGATGTTGGCCACCATGCGCAGCCCGGTCGGTGTGGGTCCGACCTCGATTGGCGCGGCGACGGCGACGTTGAAGCGCATCAGCGCGGTCAGTTTCATATCATTCCGTCCGGGTTGGTCGCCGCTGCAGGGCTAACGTCTGGTCACGCGTGATCAGCCCAGCGCTGCTTCAATGTCGGACTCGATTTTTTCCGGTTTGGTGGCTGGTGCGTAGCGTTTGAGCACTTGCCCGTCGCGTCCCACCAGGAACTTGGTGAAATTCCATTTGATGCGCTCGCTGCCAAGCACGCCAGGCGCCTGCGCCTTGAGCAGCCGATACAGGGGGTGGGCGCCATCGCCGTTGACCTCGATTTTCTCGAACATGGGAAAGCTGACGTTGTAGCGGGTGCTGCAGAAGGTGGCGATTTCCTGTGCATCGCCGGGCTCCTGTTTGCCGAACTGGTTGCAGGGAAAGCCCAGAATCTCTAAGCCGCGATCCTTGAATTTGCGGTACACCTGTTCAAGCGCCTCGTACTGCGGGGTAAAGCCGCACTTGCTCGCCGTGTTGACGATCAGCAGTGCCTTGCCGTTGAACTGGTCCAGCTTTACGGCGGCGCCGTCCAACTGTTTCGCTTCGACCTTGTAAATGTCGGCCATCGTGGTTTCTCCTAGCGGGTTGTTCAGTTGCACTGGTCAGTGCCGCGAGCGGTACCGGCCCCGGTGGGCACGCCGGCTATTCAACCACGTTGGGCCGACTTGCAGCGCCGGAACTGGCAACAACCGGACGGAATCAGGGTGTGGCCAGAAACTGCCGGAGCGAAGCGGCGCTTCAGGCGCTGCGCTTCAGTTTGACCCCGATGCGCGCGACCTTAACGACGTTGCCCTGGGTCTGGACAATTTCCACAGGATAGCCGCCCAGCAACAGGCTGGTCGCCGGCGTGGGGATGTTTTCCAGGTGCTCAAGGATGGCGCCATTGAGGGTCTTGGCTTCGGTGAGAGGCAAATCCCACCCCATGCTGCGGTTCAGTTCGCGCACGCTGGCGCTACCGGCTACCAGGCATGAGCCGTCCGGCTGCGGGTGTACATCGCTCATGGTGGCGGTCGGGGTGTCCGAGAATTTGCCGATGATCTCGCCCAGAATGTCCTCCAGGACAATCAGACCAACGGTATCCCCGTACTCGTTGACGACCAGCGCAAAGCGCTCGCGGTTGGCCTGAAATTGCAGCAGCTGCTGCGTCAGGGAAGTGCCTTCCGGGACGTAATAGGGTTCGTCCAACAGCGTTTGCAGGCGCTCGTGGTCGAACTTGCCGTCGGCAAGCAGATGCGTTACCCGGCGCAGGTGCAGCACGCCCAGTACCTTGTCAAGCGAACCTCGGCACACCGGCATGCGAGTGTGCGAGCTGTTGATCATTTGCCCCAGCAGGTCCGGCCAGGGATCGTCGAGGTCCAGATAACGGACCTCGCCGCGGGGCGCCATGACGTCTTCCACCACCACGCTTTCCAGGTCAAGCAGGCGCAGCAGCATACCGCGGTGACGCGGCGCGAAGTGATGGCCGGCTTCGAACAGCAAGGTCTTGAGTTCGTCGCGGGTGAGCGGGTTTTCGCCATTGTTCTGGGTATGCACCCCCAGAAGGCGCAACAACCCGGTGGAGAAGAAGTTGACCACCAGCACCAGCGGCAGCAGGACGGCCATCAGGGCCGACAAATAGTAGCCGGCGATGAATGCGAGCCGTTCCGGGTGCAGTGCGGCGAGCGTCTTGGGCGTTACCTCGGAGAAGATCAGAAGGGTGATTGTGAGCAGTACCGCGCCGATCGCGATGCCGGCCTCTCCCCACAGGCGCAAGGCAATCAGCGTGGCGATCGACGAGGCAAGCACGTTGACGAAGTTGTTGCCGAGGAGGACCAGACTGATCAATCGGTCGGGTTGCCGCAGCAACTCCTCGACCCGGCGCGCTCCGGGATGGCCCACGCGCGCAAGGTGTCGCAGGCGGTAGCGATTGATCGCCATCAGGGCGGTTTCGCTGCCCGAGAACAGCGCGGATAGCGCCAGCATCAAAACCAGCACCGCAAACAGCAGTGCCAGGGGTACTTCGTCCAAACGAAACTAGACCTTCGGTAGCATAAAGACGGTCTGATCATCGACAGCCGGCGCCCCGGCTGTCAAGGAGAAGTTTCGTGGGTCGGGCTGCGCCGGTCGCTCGCCGGGTGGCATCACGGCCAGGCGAAGACCGGACCGATAGTGCTCTGCAGCAGCTTCGGCCTGGCCGGTATTGTGAAGCAGTTCGGCAAGTTCGAGGTGGCCTTGTATGTCTGGCTTGAGCAACAGGCTGCTTTCGAAATACGCCTGCGCCCGCGCCCATTGCCGGGCGCGCAGGGCCAGTCGGCCGAGGGCCAGCAGCAACTCAGGATCTTTCGGGTGCTTCGCAAGCCAGTGCTCGGCGCGCGCAAGTTCGCGCTCGATCTCATTGCCAGAAAAATGGCCGAACTCGGTGACCGCTGCGCCCTGCCAGTCGCTGTTCAAAAGCCCGACCAGGGCTTCCTGAGCGGCGTCCTGGCGGCCGGCGCGGCGCAGGGCTTTGGCGTACGCCAGTTGCACCGAGCTTTCGCGACGCACTCGGCGCGGCAGCTGTGGCCACAGCAGATCCGGTACTTCGCTGCCGGCCAACTGCTGGCTGGCGCAGGCAAGCTCCTGGCGGTTGGCTTCCGTGGCGTCGATTACACCGGCCCGCCGCAGGCGCGGGATGGTCTCCCCGAGGACTTGCCAATCGCCACGCTGGCGGGCAAGTTCGGCTTCGAGTTGCAGCAGGCGTGGACTGTTATGACCACCCAGGGCGTGCAAGGTGGCAGTGGCCCCAACCGCGTCGCCAGCCGCCAGCTGGGCGCTGGCCTGCAGCCAGGCAATGGCCATGCCGGCTGCGGGCGCGGCGGCGCGGGCCGCCGCATATTCACGCTCGCGCGACAGGTTGTCGCCGCGCAGTTGCGCCAGATGGGCAAGCGCCAGGGCATGCAGTTCGGGCGCGCCGGCCGCCCGCCGCCCTCGCTGGAGTGTTTTTTGCGCCTGTGGGTAGTTGCCTTCCAGCAGCGCCAGCAGGCCGGCCGAAAGATCGGCTTCCGCCTGCTGACGTCGGCGCATCTGGCGTGTCAGGCGCCGCCGCGCCAAGGCCTGGCGGGTGCGGTAGGTGCTGCCAAGTAGCCAGTGCAGCACGCCAAACAGGACCAGTAGCAATACCAGCGCCAGCAGCAGGCTGCGGATTTCCAGCCGCCAGTCGGACCAGGCCAGCAGCAGGTACCCCGGCTGCCCAGCCAATTTGCTCGCGGCAAGCACTCCGGCCGAGGCCGCCAGCAGCAGCCAAAACAATCGCCTCATGGGAGGCGGTCTGCTGCCGTTGTGCGGCGCAGGGTGGCGAGTTGTTCCTGTGGGCCGGACAGATCGGGCAGCGGCGGGCGCAGTTCCAGACCCGCCAGACGCCGCACCGTGGCCAGCGCATCCGCGACGGCAGGCTCGCTGGTATCCAGGTACGCCGAGGCCCAGGCTTCAAGATCGCCAAGGTCGCTTTGTGCGGCGGTGGTGTCCCGTCGCCGCAGGGCATATTCAGCGGAAGCCAGCTTCAGAGCGAACTGCTGGCGCAGATATTGTGCTTCCTGGGGACGCAGAAGCGGCTGGACTGGACTCCCTACCCGCTGCAGCACAATGACATCGCCGAGTTGTTGCCACGCATGCTGCAACGCGCCCCGCCAGCCAGGGGGGCGGGCTTCACTGGGCAACACGCCGGGTTCGCGCAGCGGCGCCGTCTGCAATATCTTGGTTGCCTGGGCGAGTTCCTCCGCCAATGCGCTGGTGTCCGGAATCGTCAATGAACGCAGTTGGGCGCGTAACGCATCGATGCTGGCTCGCAAGCTGTCACTGCCTGACACCGGCGCCAGGGTGGCATTTGCCAGATCAAGCGCCAGCGCGGCCCGGGCGGGGTCGTAATCGAGCTGCGCCGCCCGCTGCGCGGTACGTAGCAGGTAGTCAGCCTCGGCCAGTGCCCATTGGGTGAGGCGCTCCGGCCCTAACTGGTTGATGCGGGCAGCAAGTCCCCGGCTGCGACCTTCGAGTGCTGACAGGTCGTCACTGGCGGTTGCTTGCCAGGTACTGAGAGCCTCAAGCTGACTGGTCAAGCGTGCTTGAGTGGCTGCTTGCGTTGTCAGTGTTACCTGTAACGGTCGCCAGACGGCGACCACAGCGCTGGCCAGGCCGAGCACCAGCAGCAGGGCAAGAATGAACCAGCCGGCACGCCGGCCGGATTTCGGTTTTGGTCGGGCTTCGGCAACATCGCCGGGCGTAGCGGATGCTTCGGGTTTTGTAGTGGTGTCGGTCGGCACAGGAGCAAATTTGGTTATTTCGGTTACCCGCCGTTGAGGCGGGTTGCGCGGGAGGCGCTAGCTTGCGCGGGCTGCGGCAAGAGACTGACCAGTTCTTCGAGCGCATGGCGGTAGACCTCGCGCTTGAAGTTGACGATGTGTTCCAGCGGCGTCCAGTAATCCACCCAGCGCCAGGCGTCGAACTCAGGCAGGCCCGAGGCGTCGAGCCGGATACGATCTTCGTTGGCGCTCAGGCGCAGGAGGTACCACAGTTGCTTCTGGCCAATGCAAGGGGGGCGATCACGCCGCAGATACCGGCGTGGGATCAGGTAACGCAGCCAGCCGCTCGTGCTGCCGAGCAGTTCCACCTCATCCGGTGCAAGTCCCACTTCTTCATGCAGCTCGCGGAACAAGGCCTGTTCCGGCTGCTCGTGTTGCTTGATGCCGCCCTGAGGGAATTGCCATGCGTTTTGGCCGATGCGCCGAGCCCAGAATACCTGGCCAGCATGATTCACCAGGACGATGCCGACGTTTGCTCGAAAGCCTTCCGCATCAATCATGGTGCGATCCTTGCAAAAACACAGGCACGGGCATCGTCAGAAGCCATCGGGGTCTCGTAGTGAACCTGGTGCGGGCCGCCTTCAGGACGCGTACCGTCGCACGGTAAACTGGCTTCGGATGTTAACACCGACCCGCCGCCGGAATAGCCCTTGATGCCGCGTACGCTTGCCTTGTTTGACCTGGATAACACCTTGTTGACGGACGACAGCGATTATTTGTGGGGTCGCTATCTGGCAGATGTCGGGTTGGTGGACGGGCCGGCTTATGAGGTCGAAAACGCGCGCTATTACGAACTCTACAAGGCCGGCGAGCTGGACATCCACGAGTTTCTCGCCTTTGCGCTGCGCCCGCTACGTGACCTGCCCATGTCGCAGTTGTTCCAGTTGCGCGAGTTCTTTATCGGCGAGTGGATCGTCCCGCGCATAGCGCCAGGCGCTGGGGCGCTGCTGGAAAGCCATCGCCGCAAAGGCCACCTGCCGGTCATCATCACGGCCACTAACCGTTTTATTACCGGACCGATTGCGGCTCTGTTGGGCGTGCCGGCACTGATCGCCACCGAGCCCGAATTGGAAGCGGGCAGTTTTACTGGCCGCGCTTTGGAGCCACCGTGTTTTCGGGACGGCAAGGTGGCGTGTCTTGAGCGCTGGCAGGCTCGCTACGGCTATGTCGGCGCTTACCTGTACTTCTACAGCGACTCACATAACGACTTGCCTTTGCTGGAGCGAGCCGACGTGCCGTGCGTGGTCGACGCCGACCCAGCGTTGGCCACGGTCGCCAGTGAACGTGGCTGGCGCCAGATAAGCCTGCGTGTGGCGAGCTGAGGAGGCCTGCAATGTCCGCCGGATCGATACGACAAGTCTGCTATCATCTCTGCGGCTTGCGCAGGCAGCGGCCTGGTTCACGTGCTGTGTTGGCCGAACTCCCGTATTACAGCGATTCGCGCCCTGCGGGGCGTGTTTTTCAGCCTGAGCCCTGGGCCCCTTAGTGTTGCGTAAGTACCCGCGTTTTCTGGTTGCGAAGCTGGGTCGGACGCTCCCCGTTGCGAGCGTCGTTTTGTGTCTGATTGCTCCGGGCGAGGCTTCGGTACGCCAGCCCAGCGACGCCCAGTGCGGCAGCGCCTTCGAGTTCATCGGGCCGGATCCGGCGGTCGCCGCCCGTGCCAAGGCCAGTGGTCAGCCCATTTACGTCGTGGCCACGAGATCCGAGACCCAGCCTTCTGGTGACATCGTGTTGCGTGGCCAGGCGGCCGTGGTCAAGGGAGACCGTCAGCTGAACGCCGACGAGGTCACCTTCAACCGGGATACCCAGGCGGTGGGCGCGGCCGGCGCCGTGGTATTCGGCGACAGCCGAATGATGCTCGAAGGCAGCAGCCTTAACTACAACATCGGCTCCGACCAGGGCACGATCGAGAACGCCAGCTACGCCTTGCGCGAGAAGCGGGCCCGTGGCCGGGCCACCCGCATCATCCGCCGGGACTCAAGCCGCCATGGCCTGGAAGGCGCCTTCTATACAACCTGTCCGCCGGGCAAACGCGATTGGGCTGTGCGCTCATCTCAGATCGACCTTGATTTTGACGCCGGGCAAGGCGTAGCACGCAATGTGGTGCTGGATTTCAAGGGCGTGCCGATCTTCTACAGTCCGTATTTCAGTTTTCCGCTGTCGGACAAACGCAAATCCGGGTTCCTCGCCCCGAGTGCCGGCAGTACCGATGAAACCGGATTCGAGCTGCGCGCTCCGTACTACCTGAACCTGGGTCCGAATTACGACGCCACCATCGCGCCGCGCTATATGAGCAAGCGGGGTTTGATGATGGAGGCAGGTGGCCGCTATCTGTTCAGCGGTGTAGCGGGGGAGCTGAATGGCACTTTCCTGCCGTCAGATGGCGTGGCAGGGCGTAGCCGTGATGCATTGTTCATGAGCCAGAGTGGGGTCATCACCCCCCGTTGGACGCACTACCTGACCTATAACCGGGTATCGGACGAAGCTTATTTCGAGGACTTTGGCCGCGGTCTCACGGACGTCAGTACCACCCATTTGCAGCGCCTTGCCACCACCAGCTACAACGGTGACAACTGGCGCGTAAGGGGCCAGGTCGAAACCTATCAGACCCTGTCCGGTAGCCGCCCGTATCGACGGTTGCCACAGTTAGCCTTCAACACCTCGGGTTTCGCCCCCGGCGGCCTGAGTTACGCGCTGGATAGCGAGTACACCACCTACGACCACCCGGATTTGGTGGATGGCACGCGGCTGGACCTGTATCCGAGTATCAGCCTGCCATGGGAGCGGGCGGCGTTTCGGGTCGAGCCACGATTAGGTTTTCGTTATACCCAGTATCAGCTGAATCATCAGCTGCCGGGCCTGGATGACGCACCCAGCCGGGCGTTGCCGATCCTGAGCGTGGACAGCGGCCTGTTTTTTGAGCGCGATGTCGACCTGTGGGGCCTGGCAGCGCAACAGACGCTTGAACCACGACTTTTTTATCTGTATGCACCGCGGCGCAATCAGGACGACATCCCCCTGTTTGATACTGGCGATAGCGATTTCAGATTCGAGTCGATGTTTCGCAGCAACCGCTTCTCAGGGCCGGATCGGCAGGGTGACGCCAACCAGGTCACGGCGGCGGTAACCAGTCGTTTTTTGAGCGCCACCAGCGGCGTCGAGATGATGCGCGCCAGCCTGGGCCAGATTTATTATTTCCGGGATCGCCAGGTGGACTTGTTGCCGATGGCAGCGGCTGACGACGGTCAGTCGGCTTTTGTCGGAGAGCTGTGGGCGCGGTTGACCCGGGCGCTGACCGCGCGCGGCGATATGGAGTGGGATCCCGACAGCGGCAGCACGCAGCGTTCCGTGGTCGGTCTCTACTACCGTCCAGCCGGTGGCATGCTTCTGAACGCGTCCTATCGCATGCGCCGCGAGCTGCCTGACCTGTCCGCGCCGGGGCAGGTGGACAACCTGGAGCAGCTTGATGTGTCCGGCGTCATCCCGCTGGGCCGCAACTGGCAGGTGGTGGGCCGGTCGTACTACTCCCTGCCCGAGGCCAAAGTCATCGAGAGTTTCCTTGGCCTGGGCTACGAGAGCTGTTGCTGGGGTGCGCGAGTGGTTACCCGTCGCTACGTGCGTAATCTGAGTGGCGGAACCACCAACGCCATCTTGTTCGAACTTGAGCTAAAGGGCTTGACCAACGTGGGTAACAAGGTCGAGGACCTGATCACGGAAGGTGTGTTCGGCTATCGCCGTGATGCCGCTGGCTTCTGATTCCCCTGTGGATAACACCTGACGTGAAACGACTGCTCGCCATTTTGTTCAGTGCCGCGTTGCCTTTTGCAGGGCTCGCAGCCAACCTCGATCGGGTGGTGGCGGTCGTGAACAAGGACGTGATCGTCGCCAGCGAGCTCCAACACGAGGTGCAGCGCATTCTGGCGGACCTGCGTCAGCGCGGTACAGCGGCGCCACCCATGCGCGAATTCGAGCGCCAGGTACTTGAGCATTTGGTGGCTCGCCGCCTGCAGCTACAGCTGGCCGAACTCGCCGGCGTCAACATTGGTGACGACGAGCTGAACTTTGCGCTGGAGAACATCGCCGCCCGCAACAAGTTGTCGTTGGCGCAGATGCGCGAGGCGATTGTCGCTGACGGTGGCGATTTCGAGGAGTTCCGTGAGGAAGTCCGCATCGAGATGCGGATTACCCAGTTGCGGCAGAAGGAAGTCATCGCCCGCATTGGCGTGTCCGATGCCGAGGTTGAGCGGTTCTTGGCCGAAGGTGGCGCGACGGCGGCCAGCCGCTATCACCTGGCGCACATCCTGATCGCCCTGCCGCCCAACCCAACCCCGGAGCAGCAGCGCAGTACTCTGAAAAAAGCACGTCAGGTGCGTGAGGAGTTGCTGGCCGGGGCGGACTTCGGCCAGATGGCAGTAACGGTGTCGCGGGGCCAGCAGGCGCTGGAGGGGGGCGACCTTGGCTGGCGCAACGCCGATGAGTTACCGCCACCCTTTCTGGATGCCGTGCGTGATTTGCCATTGCAAGGCGTGAGTGCGCTCATTCCCAGCTCCAATGGTGTCCATATCCTGAAATTGCTGGAGTCCGACGCGACCGGTGGCCGGCATGTGGTGGAGCAGACCCATGTCGAGCACATCCTGATCAAGACCGAGTCGGGGCGCGAGGAAGAGGCGCTGGCGCGTATCCAGTCGTTGCGCCAGCGCATTCTGGCCGGGGAGAATTTTCATGACCTGGCGCGCAGCCATTCGGACGATCCCGCGTCGGCGGTAAACGGCGGCGATCTGGGGTGGGTGACTAGCCAACAGGTGGTGCCGGCGTTCGGGACTGCCATGCGGAATCTGCCGCTGGGACAACTGAGTGAACCGGTGGCGTCCAATTTTGGCTACCACTTGATGCGCGTGCTGGCCCGGCGCCAGCACGACGATACCGAAAACTACCGTCGCGCGCATGCCCGCGACACGCTGCGCGCACGCAAGGCCGAGGAAATGACCCAGAGCTGGTTACAGCGCTTGCGCGACGAGGCATACGTGGAACTGCACCTTTAAAGGCGCATGCGCATGATTCGCCTGGCGCTTAACGTCGGCGAGCCGGCCGGTATCGGCCCGGACATTTGCCTTGACCTGGTGCGTCTGCCTTCGCTACCCAACGTCGAAATCACCCTGATCGGCGACGCCGACATGCTGGCGGCACGGGCGGCGGCGCTTGAGCTCCCGGTGCGGTTTGAGGTGTTTGACCCGACGCAGGTCCCGAGTCTTGCTGCGCCCGGGTCCGCCCGGGTTTGGCCGGTTCGCCTGCCGCGCCCGGTGCAGCCCGGACGACCTGAACCCGCTAATGCACGGGCTGTTCTGGATGGCCTTGACCGCGGCATCGATGGCTGCCTGGCAGGCCGCTTCGATGCCCTGGTGACGGCACCACTCGACAAGGGCGTGATTTGCGACGCCGGTATCCGGTTCAGCGGCCATACGGAATATCTGGCCGCCCGCGTCGCTTGCCCGCAGGTCGTGATGATGCTGGTGGCGGGACAGTTGCGGGTGGCCCTGGCGACGACGCATTTGCCGTTGCGGGACGTGGCCGAGGCGCTCAGCATCGATGGTTTGATAGGCACGCTGCGGATTCTGAACCACGATCTGCATCGAAGGTTTGGACTCAAACGCCCGCGTATCGCGGTGTGTGGGCTGAATCCCCACGCTGGCGAGCGCGGTTACCTGGGGCGCGAGGAGATCGACTTGATCGAGCCGGCCATTGCCGCAGCGCGGGCCGAGGGGCTGGACCTGACCGGCCCACTGCCGGCGGATACAGTGTTTACTCCCGAACGCCTGACGCGATTTGACGCCGTGCTCGCCATGTACCACGACCAGGGCCTGCCAGTGCTCAAATACGCCGGCTTTGGGCAAGCGGTAAACGTCACCCTGGGCCTGCCGATCATTCGCACTTCGGTCGATCATGGCACCGCCTATGATCTTGCCGGCAGCGGCCGGGCCGACAGTGGAAGCCTGCGGGCAGCCGTAGCGCAGGCGGCCTCACTCGTTGCCGGTCACGAATGATTCCGGTCGCAAGGAAGCGCTTCGGGCAGAATTTTCTTCAAAGCCCCGGCATCATTGCCCATATCGTGGCGACTCTGGCGCCTGAGCCTGGCGAGACCTTGGTCGAGATCGGTCCCGGGCATGGCGCCCTGACCGCCCCGGTGCTCGAACGCGCCGGTACCTTGACCGCGATTGAACTGGACCGCGATCTGGCGGCCAAGCTGGCGACTCGCTTTGCCACGCATGCCGGGCTGCGGCTGCTCAGTGCCGACGCGTTGCGGTTTGATTTCACCAGCCTGACCGTGCCAGGCGCCCCGCTGCGGGTGTTCGGTAATCTGCCGTACAACATTTCGACACCGCTGTTGTTTCACTTGCTCAGCCAGCGCTCAGCCATTGCCTACATGCTGTTCATGCTACAGCGCGAGGTGGTGGATCGCATGGCCGCCGCACCGGGTGATACAGACTACGGTCGGCTGTCGGTGATGATTCAGTACGCGTGTCGGGTGGAGGCGCTATTTGTGGTGCCGCCGGGTGCATTCTCGCCCGCGCCCAAGGTGCACTCGCGAATGGTCGAGTTGACGCCTTACCGACAATTGCCCTATCCGGCTGGCGATGAAAAACGTTTCGCGGAGGTGGTGCAGCGCGCTTTTTCCCAGCGCCGCAAGACCTTGCGCAACAGCCTCGCCGGTGTGGTGGATGAGCCGCAGTTCGCAGCGGCGGCGGTTGATCCCGCCTTACGTCCGGAGCGGTTGTCAGTCGCCGATTTCGTGCGCTTGGCGGACGCCTGAGCTAGGACCGGTGCGCATCCCGCGTCTTTATGTGGACCAGCCTCTGGCAAGTGGGAGCGAGGTGACGCTCGACCGCCGGGCGATGGAGCACGCAGCCAAAGTGCTGCGCCTGCGCGCTGGCGATGATCTGTGCCTGTTTGACGGCCTTGGCGGGGAGTACGCGGCAGAACTGGCGCGTGGCGTCGGCGGCGCGCTGGTGGCGCAGGTGGGCGAGCACACGCCCGATCGGGTCGAGTCCACCCTTTCGTTGTGCCTGGTGCAGGGTATTTCGCGCGGTGAGCGTATGGACTACACGCTGCAAAAGGCCGTGGAGTTAGGCGTGCAGGCGGTGGTGCCGGTGGTGACCGAGCGCACGGTACTGCGCTTGCACGGCGAGCGCGAGCAGCGGCGCCTGGCGCACTGGCGGGGGGTGATTTTGGCAGCCTGCGAACAGAGCGGGCGCACGCGCGTGCCGACGTTAATGGCGCCCTGCACGCTGGCTGAGCACCTCACCCACGCGCTGCCGGGAACGGCCTTTTTACTCGACCCGCGGGCGGCACGGGCGTTGACGCAGGTTGGCCCGCTCACTGGCCCGGTCAGCGTGCTGATTGGACCTGAAGGCGGGCTTGCCCCCCACGAAAGGGAAGCGGCGCAGGCCGCCGGCTACCGGGCGGTCCGCATGGGGCCGCGGGTGCTCAGGACCGAAACCGCTGCCCTGGTGGCGCTGACCTTGCTGCAGGCGCTGGCAGGGGACCTGGGCGCCTGACCGGCTGGATCAAAAACCGTGGCCAAACTCGGCCACGAAGCGTTGCTCGAAGGCCTCGCGCGTGAAATAGTGATTCTGCGTGCCGTGCTGCTCGATCTTGATGGCGCCCATCAGCGAGGCGACACGGCCGGTAATTGGCCAGTCGAGTTCGTGCATCAACCCATGCAGCAGGCCAGCCCGGTAGGCATCGCCGCAGCCCGTGGGGTCGTTGACGGCGGCCGTTTTGACCGCCGGGATGTCAATGCGGTGACCGCCGGTATAGATGTTCGAGCCTTTGCCGCCGCGCGTGACAATCAGTGCCTCGACCCGTTTGGCAATGTCGCCAGCGGACAGTTCCGTGCGCGACTGGAGCAGCTCGATCTCGTAATCGTTGACGGTGATCCAGGTTGCCTCGTCGATGAAGGTCAGCAGTTCTGCCTTGTCGAACATGGGCAGACCCTGACCGGGATCGAAGATGAACGGCACCCCCGCCTCGGCAAACTCGCGTGAGTGCAGCAGCATGCCATCGCGGCCATCCGGGGCCACGATGCCGATGTCGACTTCGTCCACGTCAGCCAGCGAGTTGCGGTGCGATTCGCTCATGGCGCCGGGGTGAAAAGCGGTGATCTGGTTGTCGTCCAGATCGGTCGTGATGAACGCCTGACCGGTAAAGCTGCCCGCCACTTGGGTGATATGGCGACGATCTATGCGGTGCTTGTCCAGCCAGTCCTGGTAGGGGCCAAAGTCCTCGCCCACGGTGGCCATCGGCAGCGGCTCGCTGCCCAGCAGCGAGAGGTTATAGGCGATATTGCCGGCGCAGCCGCCGAACTCACGGCGCATCTGCGGCACCAGGAACGACACGTTAAGGATGTGTACCTGATCCGGCAGGATATGGTTCTTGAAGCGGTCCTGGAACACCATGATGGTGTCGTAGGCCATGGAGCCACAGATCAATGCCCGCACTGCGTTATCCGCCGGTCGAGGTTGCGGCCATCACGGCCGGGCGCCAGGCAAGGTCCGGCTGACGCGCGGCACGCACCTCATCCAGACGCTGTACTGGCAAGGTATGCGGCGCCGCGTGCAGCAGTTCCGGCTGCTCGCGCGCTTCCTGGGCGATGCCGATCAGTGCCGCCACGAAACCGTCCAGCATATCCAGTGCCTCGGTTTCGGTCGGTTCGATCAGCAGGCATTCAGGAACGAGCAGTGGAAAGTAAACCGTCGGTGCGTGGTAGCCGTAATCGAGCAGGCGCTTGGCAACGTCAAGCGCGCTCACGCCGAGGCTCTGTTTTTGTCGGCGCAGGGTGAGGATGAACTCGTGGCTGGCGCGCCGCGTCGGGAACGCCAGATCGAACCCCGCATCACGCAGCCGCGCCTGCAGGTAGGCCGCGTTCAGGGTGGCAAAATCGGCCACCCGACGCAGCCCCGCGCGCCCGAGCAGGCGCACGTACACCCAGGCCCGGATCAGAATGCCGGCGTTACCGGCAAAGGCGGACAGGCGGCCGATGCTCTGCGGCCGGTCAGCCTCGCTCAACCAGCGGTAGCGTTCGCCCTCGCGTGCCACCATCGGTACCGGCAGAAACGGCAGCAGGCGCTTGCTCACGCCAACCGGGCCTGCGCCCGGCCCCCCGCCACCATGCGGCGTTGCAAATGTCTTGTGCAGATTCAGATGGACCACGTCGAAGCCCATGTCGCCTGGTCTGGCGTGGCCGAGGATGGCGTTCAGGTTGGCGCCATCGTAGTAAAGCAGGCCGCCCGCTTCGTGCACTACACGCTGGATGTCGAGGATTTGCCGCTCGAACACGCCCAGGGTTGAAGGGTTGGTCAGCATCAGGCCGGCAGTCTGTGGTCCAACGGCGGCGCGCAAGGCATTGAGGTCCACGTCGCCATCGGCGCCGGTGGGGATTTCCCGTACCTCATAACCGCACATCACGGCCGATGCGGGGTTGGTGCCGTGCGCTGCGTCGGGCACCAGAATCTCGCGTCGCGCGTGATCGCCGCGGGTCCGGTGGTAAGCCTCGATCATGGCGATACCGGCCAGTTCGCCTTGCGCTCCCGCCAGCGGCGTCAGGGATACGCCGGCCATGCCGGTCACGGTGGCGAGGATGTCCTGCAGCTCCCATAGGCAGCCCAGAAAACCCTGGCCCGTGGCCTCCGGTGCCAGCGGGTGGCGGTCACGCAGCACCGGACGCAGCGCCAACTCGTTGGCCGCCCGCGGGTTGTACTTCATGGTGCAGGAGCCGAGCGGGTAGAAGTGCGTGTCGATGGAGAAATTTTTCTGCGATAAACGCGTGTAGTGCCGCACGGCCTGAAGTTCGGAAACCTCCGGCAGCGGCGGCGGACAGGCCCGCAGCAGAGACGCTGGCAGGTCGTCGGGAGCGCTCGCGTAAGCCAGCTGCGAACCGTTGGCGCGGCCTGGGCGTGACTGGTCGAAGATCAACATCGGCGTGGCTGCGAACTGATGGTGACCATGACGCTTGACGATACCTGGCAGGGTGACAACAGAAACTTCGGCGGGCAGCACCGCTCGCGCAGTGCACAAACCGCGCGGGAATAATGGCGCGCCCTAGAGGATTCGAACCTCTGACCTTTGGCTTCGGAGGCCAACACTCTATCCAGCTGAGCTAAGGGCGCGAACGGGGTTAGTTTAGCAGCAGTGGTATGTGCTCCGTGCCGGGGGAATCCGGCGCATGGACCCAGCGCACGCCGCAGCGCGGGAGGGGGATGCCAGGGTTAGGCTGCCGGGGGCAACGTTGGCGCCCGGGCGGCTGGCAAACCGGACAACGTGTCGCGTGCGCCTTTATAATTCGCCGCGCCGCGAGGCAGCACTCTCCCGCCCTGTCCTTAATAAGGAGCTCTTGTGAACGCCCATTCCGCCCCGCACGGGGATAATCCCGCCAGTGCTTTTACTATCGTTATGTTGTCCTTGGTTGCCTTCATGTTTCTGATCATCGGCATTGCCGTGGTTGCGGTCAGCTCGCTGCGCCCGACCAAGATTGATCCTAGCGTGACCGCATTGGCTGACCAGCGCATCAAGCCGGTGGGACAGGTACATCAAGGCGGCGCTGGCGGTCCGGAAGGTGCGCTCGCGGTGACAGCTGCGGCGCCGGATGCCGGTCCGGTCGACGGTGCGGCGGTGTATCAGCAAGCGTGTTTTTCCTGCCACGCCTCGGGTGTCGCCGGCGCGCCTAAGCTTGGCAATGCCGAAGACTGGGCGCCGCGTCTCGCGCAGGGTATCGAAACCTTGCACCAGCACTCGCTGCAGGGCATTCGTGCCATGCCGCCCAAGGGCGGTTTCATGAACCTGAGCGACGGGCAGGTCGAAGCTGCCGTCGATTACATGGTGGACCAGGTCAAGCAATAGACTCCCGAGTCGACCGCGGAGCCTCCCGGGAGGTCCGATGCCAAACGCCAGGGAAGCGCCGATCTATTCCGCGCTTCCCGAGAGGCGCGTAAAGCCTTCGCCGGCAGGTCGTCATTCGGCCCGCTCGATGGGTGGAAGCCTGTTGCCCCTGGACGGGGCGAGGCTAACGGTTGGGTCTCGCGCCATTGGGCCGCGAGCCGGCATGGGATCCTGGGCGTCGCGCATTTGTCCCGGCCGCTTGGCCACGAACCTGATCCCGGTGCTCGCGCAGCCGCCTGCGCTCGTCGGGCGACCGGGATTGGAAGCGTTCGCGCAGTTCCTGACGCCGCTCCGGCGGCAGCATCTTGAAGCGCTGCCAGCGTTCGCGCAGCCGCTGCTGCCTGTCTGCCGGCAGGGACTCGAAACGCTCGCGCTGGCGCTGCAGTTGCGCGCGCTGATCGGGTGTCATGTTGCGGAAACGCGCCAGGCGCTCACGCGCCGTCGCGCGTTCGTCAGCAGACATCTGTCGCCAGCGCTCGGCACCCTGTGCCAGGCGCTGCTGGCGTGCCGCTGGCAGGCTGTCCCATTCGTCCCGTAACGGTTTCAGGAGCTGTTGTTGTTCCGGTTGTAGCTGGTCCCAGGACAGATTCGATTCGGCTATCGCCGAGTCAAAGGCGCCCAGGGCCAACAGCGTTATGCACACTGTCCGCAGCAGACGTCCCTGCCAGGCTGGCGGGCCAGCCTGGCGGTCGGAGCAGGGGATTCCAACGCGTTTCATTGATCGTCTCCCCGTGGCCATGGCGTGGGTGGCGTGAGTTCTTCATCGGCTACGGCGTGGCCCACGGGTTCATCCAGCAGGGGGGTGAAATCGCCCCACTGCGCGATGAATTCGAGCAGTTCAGGGTC
This sequence comes from Immundisolibacter sp., assembly GCF_041601295.1. Taxonomy (NCBI): domain Bacteria; kingdom Pseudomonadati; phylum Pseudomonadota; class Gammaproteobacteria; order Immundisolibacterales; family Immundisolibacteraceae; genus Immundisolibacter; species Immundisolibacter sp. Next base: position 14,693 of record NZ_JBFIII010000009.1, on the reverse strand, counting down.
CGGCGGTATTTCGTTCGCTTGGCCTGGCAGCGTCATGACGGCGAGCGCCGCGAGCCAGAGGGGTCGAGTTCGTCTGCCCACAGGTAGAACTCCAGGTCTTCGTAGATGGGGGCGTCGTCAGCCGTTGCGTAATCCAGTACGTCCATGTCCAGTGGCGTCTGGTCCGGACGCAACACCATCAGTGTGATCAACACCAGCCCCGCCACCGCGCCGGCCAGGGCCGGCCAGCGCCGATCGAGCACGGGTCGCCATGGAGTGGCTGGCGCCAGTTTCGCGGTCGCATCGCGACGGAACGAAGCAAGACGCGCTGCGGTTGGCGCGTCGATATCCTGTTCGCTGTCCCGCAGCAGGCGGCGCACGGTCTGCGTGAGTGCATCTTGTTCGGGATCGCGGTAGTTCATGGCCAGTGCTCCCCAAGCGCGCCGCGCAGCGCAGCCAGCGCCCGGAACAGATGCGTTTTGACGCTGCCCTCGCTGATGCCCATGGCGCGGGCCGTGCCAGCGACGTCGATGTCCTGCCAGATACGAAGCGAGAACGCTTCCCGCTGGCGATCGGGCAGAGTACGTATTGCGGCTTCCAGACATATGAGCGCCTGGCTGCCCTGGGCGCGCCGGTCCGGTCCGGGCGCGGGATCGCGCGCCAGGACGTCCAGCGGGTCGGCAGTGTCGTCGTCGGTGTGGGGCAGGTCCAGAAAGTAACGACCGTTGCGTTGGCGCCCGCGGCGACAATCCTGAATCCGGTTCTCCAGGATGCGATGAAACAGAGGTGGCCACTGTGCCGGATCCCGGCCACCATAACGACGGGCCAGGCTCAGCATGGCGTCTTGTACGATGTCCAGGGCGTCGGCGCGGTTGCCAACAGCGATTTCCGCCATGCGCAGCGCGCGCCGTTCCACGCTGGCCAGGAACTGGTCCATGGCCGATTGCCGATTTTGCACCCGGTCAATCGTGGGGTGGGTTCAGCGACTGCGTCGCCGGGCACCTGTGGCATGGGTACGAGGGCGGTTGTCCAGGCGGCTGTTAATGCGCTCGCCACGATGGTCGAGGCGCTGGTTGACGCGATCGCCACGGGCGTCAAGGCGCTGGTCAATGCGATCGCCGCGGGAATCCAGGCGAGTTTCGATACGCTCGCCGCGGTTGTCCAGCCGAGTGTCGATTCGGTCGCCGCGCGCGTCCAGACGTTGTCCGGCCTGTTCGTGTCCGGAATCGTAAGCGCGCTCTGCGGCGTCATCGAGGCGCTGATTGACGCGATCGCCGCGCTCATCAAGCCGGGTGTCGATACGCTCGCCGCGGTTGTCCAGGCGCGTGTTGATGCGATCACCACGGATATCGAGGCGCTGGTCCACCCGGTCGCCGCGTTGGTCGAGGCGCTGTTCGACGCGGTCGCCTCGGTCCTCGGCCGATGCCGCGCCGGCAACCAGGCTGCAACCGAGCAGGGTGCTCAGCCAGAAGTTTTTGTTCATCGGTCGGCTCCTTGAGTTCGAGAGGGTGATCAGGCCGGTGTCCGCTAGCCTGTCATGGATAACGGTTGGCGAATCAGCAGGGTTGACACGGCCGTCAATAAAAAACCACAACAGGGCGCGGGTAGACTCGCGACCGGCGGGTTCATTCAAACGTCCTGCGGCCGCCAGTACCCAATGCTTCGGAGTATTTGATGAATACGTCGCGCAAAGCATCCGCGGCATCGCCATTAGGGGTTTTCGAGCGGTATTTGAGTGTCTGGGTAGCGCTGGCCATGCTCGTTGGAACCGGGCTTGGCAACCTGGCGCCCGCGCCGTTTGCAGCGCTGGCGCGCTTGGAATATGCGCACGTGAATCTGCCGGTGGCGGTGCTGATCTGGGCGATGATTTTCCCGATGATGGTGAGCGTCGATCTTGCCGCCGTGCGCCGGGTCGGCGAGCGGCCGCGCGGGCTGGTTATCACCCTGGTGGTGAACTGGCTGATCAAGCCGTTCAGCATGGCCGGTATCGCGCTGCTGTTCTTCGGTCCGCTGTGGGGTGACTGGGTCGGCCCGCAGCTGGCGCAGGCCTATATCGCGGGCATGATTCTGCTGGGCGCGGCGCCGTGTACGGCCATGGTGTTCGTCTGGAGCAACCTGACGCGCGGGGATCCGAACTACACCCTGGCGCAGGTGGCGGTGAACGATCTGATCATGGTGTTTGCGTTTGCGCCCATCGTGGTCCTGCTGCTCGGCGTCACCCAGGTCAGTGTGCCGTGGAGCACGCTGCTGCTGTCGGTGTTGTTGTATGTGGTGATCCCGCTGGTGGCCGGCAACCTGACGCGCCGGCGGCTGCAGCGGCGCGGTGGCGTTCAGGCGGTCCGCGATTTCACGGCGCGCATCAAGCCGTTAACAGTGGCGGCGCTGGTTGTCACCGTCGGGCTGCTGTTTGCCTTTCAGGCGCGCACCCTGATGGAGCGCCCCCTGGATATCGCGCTGATCGCCATACCGCTGCTGCTGCAGACGGCGCTGATTTTCTCCATCGCATTCCTGTGGGCGCGCGCCTGGCGGGTGCCGCTGACGGTCGCAGCGCCCGCGGCGTTGATCGCCACATCCAATTTTTTCGAGCTGGCGGTGGCGGTGGCGATCAGCCTGTTCGGCCTGCACTCCGGAGCCGCGCTGGCGACCGTGGTTGGCGTGCTGGTGGAGGTGCCCGCTATGCTGGCGCTGGTGGCATTGGTCAATCGCAGCCGCGAGTGGTATCAGCGCGGCGCGGCGCGGGTGGCCTAACACGGCGCCGCCGGCATCTTGTGGCATGCTGGCCGGAATCTACCGCCACCGGATCGTGTCGTGAAACGGATGCCCGAAATTCGCCGCATCATGACGCCGTTTCCGCATGCCATCGCGGCCGATGCGCCCTTGTCGGAGGCGCGCGAATTCCTGAACCTGCACCGTTTGCACCACCTGCCAGTGATGGACGGCGAGCGCCTGGTGGGCGTGATCAGCGATCGTGACATCAAGCTTTTGCTCGGTCTGAATCCGGACTACGCGCAGCGCAGCGGTCTGCAAGTGCGTGAGGCCATGGCGACGGACATTTATGTGGTGGACCTCAGTACGCCATTGGACCAGGTGCTCGACACGATGGTGGAACGGCGCATCGGCTCGGCGCTGGTCACGCGCAAGGGCCGCCTGGCAGGCGTATTCACGGTGACCGATGCCTGTCGCGAACTGGCCCGCCTGCTGCGTGAGCAAAGTCCGCCGCCGCCCAAGCCCTCACCGCCGGGTGACGAGGCGGCCTGAGCCTGGGTCAGGCTTCGAAAACCGCCAGCGGCACTCCCCGTTCGGCATCGCTCAGGCCACCGTGTACGCCCACTGGCGAAAACGGCTGCTCACCCGGTAGCCGGTCGCGCAGGGTCCAGCCATCGGCCATTGCCACCACCCAGTCACCAACCCGCTGTGCGAGCGCGGGGTGAGGCGTGCCGGGGCCGAAGAAACCATTGGCGATGAACTGCTCGCCGCTGAAGACGGTGCCCCGATCACCCAGAAATTCCGCCAGATCCGTCCCCAGGGTGTGGCGATGGTTCGGCTGGGAATGCACAAAAGCGAGGCGTGACTCACCGGCCAGCGGTAGGCGCAGTTGCGCGTTCAACGCCGGATAGTCGTTCAGCAGCAGGCTGCGCTGTGGCGTCGTGTCGACAAAGCCGTGATCGGACGTTACCAGTAACACTGCGTTGGCGCCGACCAGGCGGCGCAGGAAGGCCGCCAGTTGGGCCTCGATCTGGCTCAGGTGCTCCCGCGTGCGGCGGTGCCCCACACCGCACTCGTGAGCGAGGTGGTCGAACTCCGGCCAGTAGGCATGCACATAGCGTGGCGGACCATCGGCGCGTATCAGGCGTTCCAACTGCCCGAACATCCCGCCCAGTGACCGGTAGCCATGTACCTGAGCCGGGCCGGCATGATGTTTCGTGTACGCCGAACCGGCGATACGCCGGGGCGTGACGATATGGCAGTTTCGGGTCAGGCGGGCCGCCAGCGGCGGGCTGCGATACAAAGTGGCCAGATCGGGTGCCGGCAGGCCCGGGCCATTGCGTACGCGCGCCAGCAGCGGCAGTACCACCTGGTCGCGGGCTTCGAATGGCGTGAACCAACCCAGCAGGCCATGGCTGGCCGGAGTCAGGCCAGTGAAAAAGCTGGTCACGGCAGTCGCCGTGGTGGCCGGGCATACGCTGTCCAGGCTGCACAGTAGGTGGCTGGCCAGCAGGCTACCAGGCAGCGTTCGCAGCAGGTAATCGCGGCCCAGGCCGTCGATGATCAGCACCACCACGCTGCGCTTTGCCGACAGCATCGCCGGGGGCAGCGCGGGAAGCGGCGTTAACCCTGATCCGGGCCCGCCGCAGGCCAGTTCCACCGAGGCCATCAACGCCAGCGTGCCGCGCCCGTAATCGGGTGCCGTCAAGGCCGTATTCCCAGCTTGCGCTGGCTGGGCGGCGGTCAAGGAATGTTCTGGTGTGTTCACGCGAAGGTGTTATATAAAGCCCGATAGGGCACGCCGAGCCCTGCCGCCGATCATTCCGGAGCACCAATTATGAACGCACCCAGCCGCGACCTGCCGGTCCGGGCGTGGACTGACCACACGCGCATTCCCTATGCTCTCTATACCGACGAGGCGATTTACCGTCAGGAGCTGGAGCGTATCTTCTATGGACCGTTCTGGCAGCCGGTGGCACTCGAAGCGGAACTGCCGGACGTCAACGACTACAAGACCGTTGTGGTCGGCGAGACGCCCCTGATCGTTACCCGTACCGGAGCCGATGAATTCGTCGTCATGGTCAATGCCTGCGCCCATCGGGGGGTGCAGATCACCACTGAATTCAAAGGCGCGGCGACTGACTTCACCTGCCCGTACCACGGCTGGGCCTATGACAACTGCGGCAACCTGCGAAAAGCCCCGGGCGAGGAGCGCTTCCCCGAAAACTTCGACAGGGGCAACTACGGCCTGCGCCGGTTGCGCGCGGTGCTGTGGAACCAGGTGCTGTGGGCCACCTTTGACGACGCCACGCCACCGATCGACGAGTTTTTCGGCGAAGTGGCCGACTCGATTCGCGCCGCGCTGGGCGGCGGCGAGCGCAGGCTGAAGCTGCTCGGCTACCAGAAGATCATCTTCAACTGCAACTGGAAGGTGTACATGGACAACGACGGCTATCACGCCGGCCTGCTCCACACCGCTTTTCGCATGCTGAATTATCAGGGGGGCACCGCACCGCTGGTGGCCGACGGCTTCGCCGGGCACTGGGGAGCGCATTACGGCGCCCAGCGCATGGTCGACAACGGCTACCTGGCCGACCCGACCCTGGTGTTCACCGAGGGCGACGAGCGCACCGCTGCGGTCAATCTGTTGCGGCCGGTGACGCAGGTGGTCAAGCACCTGAATTCCATGAACTTCCGCTTCGGTCGCCCACTGGGTCCGGGCAAGACCGAAGTGCACTACACCTACCTTGGGTTTGCCGACGATCCGCCGGAGTTGCTGCAGCACCGCGTTCGCCAGAGCGCCAACCTGCTGGGGCCCAGCGGCTTCGTGAGCATTGAGGACGGCTCGATGTTCGAGCGGGTGCAAAAAGCCATGGGCGCGCCAGGGGGCGAAATCAACTTCCTGAAAGGCCTGCAGGAAAGCCCGGACGGCCATCGAAGCCTACAGAACGACGAGGCCGGCAACACGCCCTGGTGGCGCTACTACAAGCAGGTGATGGGCCTGTGAGTGCGCCTGCCATTACGGATCCCGGGCTGCTGGCGCGGGTGGATGCCCTGCAGCAGGCTTATGCGCGCGCGCTCGACCGACGTGATATGGCGGGCTGGCTGGCCTGCTTTGCCAGCACAGGCCGCTACGAGCTGACGTCGGCCGAGAACGTGCGTATGGGCCTGCCGGTCGGCATGATGCTGGACGACTGCCACGAACGCCTGCGCGATCGGGTCAAGTACGTGAACGAGGTATGGAATCACGCCGTCGAGCACTACCAGCCGCGTCATCTGATGTCGCGTGACCTGTGTGCCTGGGGTGAGGACGGCAGCCTGGCGGCCAGCACCAACTTCTCGGTGTTCTATACCAACGCCGAGGGCAAGTCGGCCCTGCTGGCAGTGGGGCATTACGAGGATGTCATTGTGGATGAGGGCGGCGCGCTGCGCTTTGCCTCCAAACGGGCGGTAATGGATACCGCGGTGCCGCCGCGCTACATCATCTATCCGTTGTAATCCGCTGGGCGGTGTGGATTTCAGAAGCGCATCGGCAATGACTTCTTGAGAATGATCTGCTGGCGGCTGGTCTGGACGTAGCCACCCTTGCGCAGTTCCCGCAGCACCCGTGCCACCATTTCGCGTGACGCCCCGCACCGCGACGCCATTTCGCGCTGTGGCGGCGGGTTCAGAATCAGTAGCTGGCCGTCACGCTCGATGGCCAGTTCACCGAACAGCCGCGCCAGGCGGTGGTATACGTCACCCAGGGCAAACCCACGCACGGTCTCGGTCAGCTCGCGGATGCGCAGGCCGAGGGTCTCCAGCAGGCGCTCCATGGAAGCCGGGTAACGCACCAGGATGCTGCGCAGAGCCGGGCCGGGTATAACCAGCAACCGTGCCGGAGTACTGGTGACGACCGATGCGGATCGCAGGCCGTCACCAAGGATGGCGAGCTCGCCAAACCAGTTGCCGGCCTTGAGCACGTTGACCGTGGCTTCCCGGCCGTCGGCACCGGTAACGAACACTCGCGCCTCGCCGGCCAGCAGAAAGAACACCGTGGTGGTGGCCTCGTTTTCCTCGATCAGGCGGCAATTGGCACCTATCGAGCGCAATCGACCGAATTGGCGCAAGCGTTGCAGGTCTGCGTCCGACAGCGGCTGCAGAATGGAGAACTGCATGAGTTCCTTGGACATGGGCTGCGTGGCCTTTTGCGTGTCGAGAACGTAGTGACGACGCAAATTATCCGGCCCGCCGTCGGTCGGGCGCAAACCGGTGGCGTGGATCAGCGCAAGCCGCTGCGCAGTGGCTTGATGCTGGCAGCCGTGGTGTGGTTGGCGGGCCTGGTCGCCTGGCAACTGCCTGGTGCGGACCGGTTCGAGCGGGAAGTGACCTTGCCGTGGCTGTTTGCCCAGCGTGGACCGCTGCCGGCACCAGCCGAGGCGACGATCTTCGCCATCGACAGTGCGTCCGCGCGGCGGCTGGGTTTGCCATCACGGCTTGCAGACTGGCCGCGGCGCATCCATGCCGATCTGATCGGGCGCGCGGCCCAGGGTCGGGCTGCGGTGATCGCGGTCGACGTGTATTTTGCTCGGGCGCGCTCGGGTGACGGCGATGCGGCGCTCGCCGGTGCCATCTCCGACGCCGGTAACGTGGTGCTGTTTGGCAACCTGGAACGGCAGGTGCAAGACGTGCCCGGCACCCAGGCGCAAGGGCAGTTGCGGGTGGATCGGCTGCGTCGACCGTACAAGCCCTTGGCCGATGCCGCGGCGGCCGTGGCGACCTTCGCATTGCCCAAGTCGCCGACGCGGGTCGACACCGTCTGGACCTACCACCCGGCCATGCCAACCTTGGCCACGTTACCGGCTGCCGCGGTACAGGTTCAGGCCGGCTCGCCCTCGTGCCCAGCCAAGCCGCAGATGACACGCGCTCAGAGGGCGGCCTGCGATCTGACGGTCGGCGCCAACGAGCGCATGCTCAATTTCTATGGACCGCCGCGCACCCTGAATATCATCCCGGCAGCGGATGTGCTGCTCGGCCAAGTGCCGGATGTGGCCGGTCGCGCCGTGTTCATCGGCCATGTCGAGCCGTATTTCCCCAACCAGCTGGATAGTTTTCTTACCGCCGTAAGTCGTCCCGATGGCCTTGACCTGTCGGGGGTCGAGATTGCTACCACCGCCTATCTGAATCTGCTGCGAGGCGAATCTTTGAAGCCGGCCTCACCGGGAATCATTGCAGGTGGACTGCTCGTGGGTGCGCTTGTGCTGGCGGCGTCGAGTCTGCCGCTGCGGCCGGTTGGCGCGAGTGTCCTGGCGGTAACCCTGGCGGGCGCCGCTTACCTGGCTGTTCTGACGGCATTCGGGCGATTCCATGTCTGGTTGCCGCTCGCTCCGTGGTGGGCCGAGGTCACGGTTGCGCTGCTGGGAACGCTCGTTCTGCGCGCGCGCGACAGTGGCCGCGAACGTCAACAGGTGGCCGCGGCGTTTCGCCACTACTTGCCCGCCCACGTGGTGGAGCGCGTGGCCCGTGAAACCGGTAGTGCGCCCTCGCAAAGCCGGCCAGTACCGCTGCGCGCGGTGTGTCTGATCAGCGATGCCGCCGGATATACAACCGTGTCCGAGCACCTGCCGGCGGCTGCCCTGAGGGAGCTGATCAATCAGTACTACGCTGCCCTGCTGGCGCCCATCCGCGTCCAGGGTGGGATCGTCACGGACATCGTTGGCGATTCGGCGCTGGCGCTGTGGCCGGTCCGGCACGGCGGAATCGCGCAGCAGTTGCGCGCCTGCCGTGCCGCGCTCGGTATCCAGCAGGCGCTGGCCGGGTTTGGCGGAGGCCTGCCGACTCGCGTCGGGTTGCATGTCGGTGAGCTGGTGCTGGGGCCGGTCGGCGCTCTGGATCATTACGAGTACCGGGCGGTGGGCGACGTCGTCAATACGGCCAGCCGTATTGAGGTTCTGAACAAGCGTCTTGGCACCCAGGTACTGGCCAGTCATGAGGTGATCGGCAGTCTGACGGGGGTCGATTGCAGGCGAGTCGGGCGGTTCCGTCTGGCGGGGAAAACGGACGCCGTGGTCTTGTATGAGTTGCTAGCCGTGCCAGTAGCCGCGCGACCGCTGTTCGAGTGGGCTTTGGACGCGTTCGCGGCAGGCGACGTCGGCGCGGCCCGGGACGCGTTTGCCGAGGTGCTGGCCACCGATCCTGGCGACACGGTGGCGGCTTTCTACCTGGCGAGTCTGCAAGGGCAGAATGATAAGGTGCCGTCGGATGGGGTGATCGTCGTCCCGAAATAGCGCAACCGTGTCGCAGCGGTGGCCAGAGGCTTGAAGAAGCCGCAGACCTCCTGCCAATCTTGGGAGGTACAACAAAAATATCCAGGAGTTGCTCGTTGTGGACAGGGAGTGGTTGAGTGGGTTGGTGCGGCTGTGTTTGGCCCTGATTATTCTGGTGCCCATGCCGGCGCAGGCATGCGACCATTGGTTGGTGCGACTGGCGAGCATCCGGGGCGTAGTCGAGGTGCAGTTGCCTGGCGCTGCCGGCTGGCGTGTTGCCCGATCGGGGGAGGCCTTCTGCGGTGATGTCTCGGTACGGGTGGGCGAGGGCGGCAGCGCCGTGCTGGAACTCGCAAACGATACTGTGTTGCGCCTGTCCGGGCTCAGCGCCGCGTCCATTCGCCAGGACCCCAGCGCACCGACACTGACGGCGCATATCGAACGCGGTCGGGGCCATTTCCTGAGTCGTACTCGCCAGCGCTTCGATGTCTCAACGCCGTATCTGAACGCCGCCATCGACGGCACCGAATTTCTGCTTTCGGCCGCGCCGCAGGGGGACGAGCTGATCGTGTTTGACGGTCGGGTCATGGTCGATGGCCAATCGGTCGCGCCGGGCCAACGCCTGCGCGTGGGCTCTGCGGGAACGCGCGAACTAGAGGTGGCCGTGCGCAGCCGTGAGGGTCTGGACTGGGCGCTCTATTACCCGCCGTTGGCAACCGGCGCGCTGGGCGAGGCCCGGCAGCGGCTGGCGGCAGGTGATATCCCCGCGGCAGCGCAACTGGCTGCGGCGGCAGTGCGCAGCGATGACCCGGCGCAGCGTGCCGAGGCCGTGGCCCTGCAGGCGGTGATCGCGATCGCTCAGGGTGATATGACTCTGGCCGATGCCTTGAGCAGGGACGCCGTGGCCCTGGCGCCGGCCTTGCCGAACGCATGGCTGGCGCGTTCCTATGCGCGGCAGGCAGTTTTCGATCTGCCCGGAGCCCGGGCCGCTGCCGCCCGAGCGGTCGATCTGGCACCGGCCGATGGCTTGCCGACGCTGCGCCTGGCCGAGCTTGAACTGGCCAGCGGCAACCATCGCGCGGCCCGCCGCCTGGCACAGGCTGCCGTTGACGGATCGGCGGCGGCGCTGGCCCTGCGCACGCTTGGTTTTGCGCATTTACTGGCCGATGATGCACAGGCGGCGCAAGCTGCGTTCGAGCATGCTGCCCTGGCCGACCCGCTTGATCCGCTGGCGCGGCTGGGTCTTGGCCTGGCGCTGATCCGGCACAATCGGCTGGCCACCGGCAGACGCCAGATGGAAATCGGCGTCAGTCTCGACCCTGGCCAGTCGCTGCTGCGCAGCTACCTTGCCAAGGCCTACTTGTCGGAACGCCGCAGGCAACCGGCGCAGGCAGAATTGGGCCGCGCCAAGGCACTCGATCCGGCCGACCCGACGCCCTGGTTTTACGAGGCGCTGGCGTTGCTGGCCGACAACCGACCGGTCGAAGCGCTGGCGGCCATCGAAGAATCCATCAAGCGCAACGACAACCGCGCTGTCTACCGCTCGAAACTGCAACTGGATGAGGATCTTGCGGCGCGCCAGGCCGGTGCCGGACGTGCTTACGAGGCGCTCGGCTTCACCCAGCTGGCGCAGCGTCGGGGCGCGGAATCGCTGGCGGCTGATCCCGCCGATTTTTCCGCACACCGCCTCCTGGCGGACAGTTATCTGGGTATGCCACAGCACGAAACCGGTCGCCTGTCCGAGCTGCTCCAGGCGCAGCTGTGGCAGCCGCAAACGGTCCTGCCCCTGCAGCCACGGGCGCGCGCGGAGGATCTGGCCATCCGCCAGGGTGCCGTGTCCCTGCAAAGCGGGCTCAATGAGTACACGCCGTTGTTCGTGCGCGACGGGGTTACGGCGCTAGCCAGTGCGGTTGGTGGAGGCGATGGCCTGTTCAGCGATGACTTGATGGCCACCGTGCTGGCTGGGCCACTGTCAGTTTCAGCGGCGCAGTTCCATTACGAAACCGATGGCTTTCGGCACAACGCCGATCAGGCGATTGATCTGTACAACCTGTTTGCACATTGGCGTGTGACGCCGGATACCAGCGTGCAGGCTGAGGTGCGGCGCAGCGAACGCGAGCGCGGCGACATTGCCCTGTATCCGTTCCCGGATGTCGCCTCGCCGACACTGCGCCGCTTCGATGACGTGGATACCTATCGGCTGGGTCTGCGGCATACCTGGTTGCCGGGCAACGACACGCTGCTATCAGTGCAGCGCCAGAACGCCCGTCGTGGGCAGGATTACGAGCTCGAACTGCCGCCGGAGTTCGAGTTGCCGCCGCTGGTGTTGCAGAGTCGCGAGCAGGCCCGGCCGTGGCTGGCCGAAGCACAGCAAGTGTTGACCACACGCCTCGGCACCTTGCAGGTTGGTGGTGGGTTCTACCGCGAAAATCTGAGCTTCGGCTTCGGTAACGGCTTCTTCTCATTCGCTGACGAATCCCGCACAGAGCAAAGAAATGGCTACATGTATGGGCATCTGGACGGTCCGGCCAGAACGCGCTGGACCGTCGGCGTGGCGATCGACGAGGTTGAAACCACCGAGATCAAGGAAACTCACTGGAGTCCGAAGCTTGGCCTGACATGGATGCTCGACGACAGCACCACTTTGCGTGCCGTGGCACTGCGGGCCGTCAAGCGTGAGCTGGTCGGCAAGGGCACGATCGAGCCGGTGCAGGTGGCCGGCTTCGTGCAGTACTTCGACGATAATTTTGGCACTCGCAGCGAGCGCTACGGCCTGGGTCTGGACCGGCGGCTGCGGACAGGCCTCGACGTCGGTGTCGAAGCCACCTGGCGCAAGTTGAAAAAACCCTATTTCGAGCTGGTTCCGCCTGATCTTGAGTCAGCGGTTGCCGCCTTCGCCGATGCTCGTGAGCAGCTGCACCGCGCCTATGTTTACTGGACGCCGGCGCCGCGTTGGGCACTGCGGGCGGAGTATCGCTACCAGGGGGCGGTTCATGCCGAGGAGGCGCCGGCTATCGTCGAATCCGGAGCTTGGGAGATATTCAGGCTGCGGACCCAGAGCCTGCCCCTGGGCATACGTTACAGCCACCCCGCGGGCTGGCTGGCCGATCTGTCCAGCACGGCCTACTGGCAGAGCGGTGATTTCCTGCTCAGCACCTCGGGACAGCCGCGCCACGCCCGGGATGACTTCTGGGTTAGCAATGCCAGGCTGGCCTGGGGACTGCCGCGCAGGACTGGCTTGCTCAGCGTCGGTGTGCTGAACCTGTTCGACCAGGCGGTGCGCTTTCAGGACGCGGATCCGGAGCATCCGCTAATCCACCCACGGCGCCTGTTGTATGGAAGTCTGAGTCTTTATTTCGACTGACTTTCCGGAGGGTCCGATGGTCAACAAGTACCGCGCCGTTGCTTTGGTTGTTGTGTTGGTGAGCAGTCTTGTCCTGACTGCTTGCGGCAGGAAGGGCCCGCCGCCCGACTCGCCGGGGCAGGTCAATCCCTTCGCCGGTTTGCCGTTCGTGCTGGTGCCGGGACCCACCGGTGAACTCGAACCGCGGGATGCAACCGGCAAGCCCCTACAGCCGAGCGATACGCCGCCCTCGGAAGGCATCACGGCCATCCGCGGCGTAAGTCAGGTTCTGGTGCTGAAGGTCGAGGGCTCATGCTGGCACTGGATTTACGTCGGCGGCCAGTGGTACAAGGTGCCGTGCTAGCCAAGCCGCAAGCGAACACGCCGCGCTGACCGTGTTTCAGCGCAGCCCGAGCACGTCCTGCATGTCGTAGAGCCCCGCCGGGCGACCCTTGAGCCAGCCTGCGGCGCGCAGGGCGCCACGGGCAAACGTGAGACGGCTGCTCGCCTTGTGGGTGATTTCGATCCGCTCGCCGTCACCGGCGAACAGCACCGTGTGATCGCCGATAATGTCGCCCCCGCGCACGGTGGCGAAGCCGATGGCGTCCCGCGCGCGGGCGCCGGTCTGGCCTTCGCGCCCGTACACGGCGGATTGGCGCAAGTCCCGTCCGAGCGCCTCAGCCACCACCTCGCCCATCCGCAAAGCGGTGCCGGACGGCGCGTCCACCTTGTGGCGGTGGTGTGCCTCAATGATCTCGATGTCGAAGTCATCGCCCAGCACGCGCGCGGCGGTCGCCAGTAGCGCAAAGCACAGGTTAACGCCGATGCTCATATTGGGCGCGAACATCACCGGAATACGCGTCGCCAGCTCGGCGAGCTGTGCCTTCTGGCTGGCGTCCAGGCCAGTAGTACCGACCACCATGGCGCGGCCCTGGTCCGCGCAGGCCGCTGCGTGGATCAGGGTGGCGGCCGGGCTGGTGAAATCCACCAGTACGTCGAAGCTTGTTGTGGCCAGCGCAGCATCCGAACTGAGCTGCAGGCCACTGGCGGCAAGCCCGGCCAGCAGCCCGACGTCGCTGCCGAGTGCGCTGTTGCCGGCATGTTCAAAGGCGACGCTGAGGTCCAGGTCCGGGTGTTCGGCGCAGGCGGCAATCAAGGTCTGGCCCATGCGGCCCACCGCGCCAGCGATGGCGATTCGCGTCTTCGGCGTGGCGTTGCCGTTCATTGGCGTCTTACTCGAAAAAGCTTTTCACGCGTCCCAACCAGGATTGTCCGCGCGGCTGGTGATTCTCGCCCATAGTTTCGCCCAGTTTTCGCAACAGTTCGATCTGGTCGCTATCGAGGTTGACCGGGGTTTCCACCGCCACGCGAATCATGAGGTCGCCCACCCCGCCACCGCGGACTGACGGCATGCCCTTGCCGCGCAGTCGGAACACCCGCCCGGTCTGGGTGCCCGCGGGGACGGTCAGGCCGAGCCGGCCTTCCAGGCTCGGCACTTCCAGTTCGCCACCGAGTGCCGCGGTGACCACGCTGATCGGGACTTCGGTGTGCAGGTTGCCGCCGTCGCGCTCGAACAGCGCATGCGGGCGCAAGTGGATATCGACGTAAAGATCACCAGGTGGTCCGCCACGGCGCCCGGCCTCGCCCTCGCCGGCCAGGCGGATGCGGTCGTTGCTATCGACACCCGGAGGGATTTTCACTTGCAGGGACTTGGGCGTTTCCACCCGTCCGGCGCCATGGCAGTCAAGGCAGGGGTCGCGGATCACTTGCCCGGCACCGCGGCAGGTAGGGCAGGTTTGCTGCAGCGAGAAAAAGCCTTGCTGGGTACGTATCTGTCCGTGTCCGCCACAGGTACTGCAGGCGACGGGTGCGGTGCCCGGTTTGGTGCCTTTGCCGTCGCAGGTGCCGCAGTTTGTCAGCACCGGGATATTCAGTGTCGAGGTGGTGCCGTGAAAGGCTTCCTCCAGGCTGATGTCCAGTTCGTAGCGAAGGTCGGAGCCACGACTGGCACCCCCACGACTGCTGCGCCCAGCGCCGAATATGTCGGCGAAAACATCCCCGAAGATATCGCCAAAGCCGCCGCCTCCGGCGCTTTGCGGGTCGATGCCGGCGTGGCCGAAACGGTCGTAGGACTGCCGTTTCTGGGGATCGGACAAGACGGCGTAAGCCGCTTGTATCTGTTTGAAGCGCTCTTCGGTTTCCTCATTTCCCTGGTTGCGGTCAGGGTGGTATTTCATGGCCAGGCGTCGGTAGGCCTTTTTTATTTCCGCCTCGTCGGCCGTCTGGGATACGCCGAGCACTTCATAAAGATCCACTTGCGCCATGGGTCGTCGCCGCCGAATACATCAAAACGTCGGGCGAAGCGTGGCTGCGCCCGACGTGGGGGTGTCAACCTCGCGCGCTGCTCAAACAGCGCGCGG